>JAJXXD010000058.1 GCA_021781285.1 bacterium
GCCTGTTTCTATGCCGAGGGTTACTGTTTTAATGCCCGTTTCTTTTATTAAATCAAGATTGTTTTCGTCAAGGCAGTCAAATCTTATCGAGGATAACGAAAACGGTTTTTTAGAATCAAGTGAAAATTGCATTATTTTATTTATATTTTTGCTGTCCATCGTTCCCAATCCGACGAATCCGGCTTTATCGTTTTCGCTTAAAGATTCTATAGCCTTAAAAACATCGCAGGGTTTTGATTCTCTCAGAGGCAGATATATAAAGCCGGCGCTGCAGAAGCGGCACCCCCTTTTACACCCCCTTTCTATCTCAATCATATTTATATTGCTCAATTCCGAAAATTTCGTAGTAATAACCGAAGAAGAGAATACCGAATCTTTATCCGCGCATTTTCTTCTTATTTTTTTGGGAAAACCGGAGAGATGCTCGATTTTATTTAAGACGTTAGGTCTTTTTTTATCGAATATAAAATTATAGGCGGACGGTACGTAAATGCCGTCTATTTTTGCCGCGGTTTCAAGGATTTCATACTTATTTTTGTTTTCGACTATTTTAAAAAAATCGGGAAAAATCGCCTCGGCTTCTCCGATAAACATAAGGTCAAAAATCGGAGCGACCGGTTCCGGATTTAAGAATGCTATGACCCCGCCCGCCATAATAAGAGGAAACGATTTGCCCCTGTCTTTCGACAGGAGAGGAATTTTTTCGGCGGTTAAAATTGAAAGAATATTGGGGAAATCGTTTTCATAACTTAACGAAAAGAATATGAAATCATAATTTGCCAGCCTCTGCCTCGTTTCGATGGATATAATGCCTTTAGACGCATCGTCCTGCAAAAAAGCCCTGTCGCAGGATATAAATCCCGATTCATTTATCAACTCGTACGCCCTTAAAAAACCGAGATTGGACATTGCGACTCCATAATAGTTTGGAAATACCATGACGGCTTTTAAATATGCGTCGGCGTGCTTTATTAAACGGCTTCGTTCGGATTCGAGATACAGGTCGTACAGCTTATGTATATTATTGGAGGAATTCCGGTTTCTGGTCATGCGGCGGTATTATATTTCATGCTAATTTTACCGAAGCTATTCTTTCGGTGACGAGTTCCGCTATCCTTTCGTCTATGCCGAGGTGATCGCCTAATTTAAGGTTGATTTGGGGATATTTTTCTTTATAACCGTTGATTATTTCGGGAATATCTCTTGAAACATGATTGCCCGAGTATAAAAAATAAGGTATCACGTATATAGATTCAAAATTATCTCCGGCCAGTTTTTCGATAATATCCCTTATATTAGGTTCGGCATGTTCTAAATAGGCGCATTCCACGTTTATTCCGTTAAGTTTAGATTTTATTATTTCCGTTATGCTTTTAAGAATATCGTTGGCTTCGCTTCTTCTGGAACCGTGCCCGAGAAGAACTATAGATTCTTTTTTCATAAATTTTATCCTTTTTTATTTTATCCTTTCATTATATTGCATATATATTTTATAATATTATTAAACGTTGTGCAATCGGGAGGTTTTAATGAGGATTAATAACGAATCTGCCATAACGGTAGAGCGGTTGGTCAAAAAATATAAAGATTTGACGGCTGTGGACGATATTTCTTTCAGCGTGAAAAAAGGCGAATTTTTTGCGTTCCTGGGACCTAACGGAGCCGGCAAAACTACTACTATAAAGATTTTATGCACTCTTGTGCGGCAGACGAGCGGCGATGCATATATCAACGGCTATAATACTATCGCCGATAAGAAAGAAGTTAGAAAATCGATAGGTCTTGTATTTCAGGATCCTACGCTCGATAACGATTTGAGCGCATATGAGAATCTCAATTTTCATGCAAAACTATACGGAATGGATAAAAGCGCCGTTAAAGAGAGAATAGACTATATATTGAATTTTATAGACTTATACGGCTACAAAGATAAACCCGTGAAGTTATTATCGGGCGGCATGAAAAGAAGGCTTGAGGTGGGAAGAGGACTGCTTCATTCGCCGTCGGTTCTGTTTCTTGACGAGCCTACCGTCGGTCTGGATATTCAGACCAGAATAAATATGTGGGATTTCATAAATAGGCTTAGAAAAGAAGAACAAACCACCGTATTTTTGACGACGCATTATATAGAAGAAGCCGAAAACTGCGATAAAATAGCCATAATAGACAACGGAAAAATCATAGCGATAGATACGCCTTCCGCCTTAAAAAAAATGGTAGAATCCGGACGGGGCGAAATTCCGACGCTTTCCGATGTTTTTATATCTCTTGTCGGCAGAGAAATAAGAGAAGAAAACGGTTCTGCGACTGATAGAATGAGGGAATTCAGCAAAGTATTAAATAGATAAGCGCTTTAATATTATTTCAGACGAAGCTTCAAGCGCCATAGTCCATCTGAGGGCTTCAAGCGGGGTTGGTCCCCATGAAAAAGAGCCATGGGATTTTATCATAAATACGCCGTTTTCTTTAAATATATCTTTCGCCTTAAACTCTGGTTTTAAATTGCCTGTCTTAATATCTTCTATAAATTTAAGCGGTAAAACATATATTTCGGGGAAAAAATAGGCGGATTCAAAATCGATTGGGGTTATTCTATCTAAATCCGGGTATTCCGCGCAAAGTTTTTTAATAACCAATGGGGCGGATTTGAATTTATCGGATTCCTTTTTATTAGGAGTTAAAGACAACGCAATCGCATTTAACGGATGGGAATGAAAAACCGTCGAGCCGGGGAAACTTTTCAATATGAATTTGTGGA
>JAJXXD010000089.1 GCA_021781285.1 bacterium
AAACTCTGCCGCCATATATCTAAAACCGGAAAACATATCCGTATTAAATGCATTAGACAGGATTTTATACTGCGACGTCGTATCTAAGGTAAATTATCCCGCCGAAGACAATTCGGCAATGGACGGGTATGCCGTAAATTCAAATATCGCCTCAAAAATAAACGCGGGCGGCTTAAAATTAGAAATAGACGACCAAGTCGTATATGCCGGAGGCGGTTTAAAGGTTTCCGCAAGACAAGATTCAGCCTTGCGCATAATGACCGGAGGATACCTTCCCGAAACATTTGATACCGTAATACCATTCGAAGATGCCGTCGTTGAAGATAACCGCCTGATTATAAACTCTCCCTTAAAACCAAATAAAAATATCAGGAAAAAAGGCGAGGATATAAAAAATGGAGAGATAATCTTAAATAAAAACGCAAGATTGACTCCGGAAAACATATCATTGCTTGCATCCTGCAATATTAAGAAAATAAAGGCCTATGAAAAAATACCGGCATCTATTATTTCTACCGGCAACGAAATAATTGGTTTTAACCGGAAACCTAAATACGGCAAAATATATAATTCCAACGGGATACTGGCGGAAAACTTTTTATTGCAAAACGGATGCGCCGTCGTAAATAATACCGTATGCAAAGACAATTTAAAAAAAATAGAGGATGCTTTATCGTACGCGGCAAAAACAAGCAAGATAATAATAACTTCCGCCGGCGCTTCTTTCGGCGATAAAGATTTTACCGAAAAAGCCCTCGAATCCGTCGGATTTAAAATTAAATTCAGGCAGACAGCCATAAAACCGGCCAAACCTTTCTCATTCGGATTAATTAATAAAAAAATACCCGTTTTTATGATTCCCGGGAATCCGGTTGCATTTTATACATGTTTAGCCGTATTCGTAAAACCGTTTATAAACAAGCATATTAAAATAAACAGCCGCATGCATATAATTAAATCAAAATCTTCATTCGAATATATTAAAAACAACAAAAGAAGAGAATTTATCCCCGCGCGTACTTTTTATAAAGACGGCGTAATATACTCTGAAATCTATAAAAAATCAGGACCGGCAATGATAAGCTCTTTTGGTTATATGAATTCTATCGTATCCGTTCCTGAAAGCGTCTCTAAGGTGCATACGAACGAACTGTTAGATACATACCTGATTTAATAATAAATTATGAAAAAACATAAAATCTTAATCGTAGATGACGAGCAAAGCTTGGTTTACGTACTAAAAAAACTTCTGGAAGACGAATTTATTATCGATACCGCTTCCGATGGAGAAGAAGCGCTGTCGTATATCAAACAGAATGAATATTTCGCGGTATTTTTGGATATAAGGATCCCAAAAATTAACGGCATGGAAATTTTGTCTTATACAAGACAGTTAATTAACAAACCTAACGTTATAATTATGACCGCCCAGAATACAATGGTAAACGCGATAGACGCCATGAAGCAGGGCGCATATGATTACATAACGAAACCTTTTGAGCTAGACGAAATTCTCGGCATAATAGAAAAAATAAAAAAGAATGAAAATTTAGAAAATAAAAAATTAGAAAAATCGGAAGATTTTCTCGATACTCTGCTGGTAGGCAAATCCAAAACCATGCAGGAAGTTTTCAAGACTATCGGTAAGTTATCGCATAACAACGTTACGGTATTAATCTTGGGGGAATCGGGCACGGGTAAGGAACTTGTCGCAAGGTCTATACATTTAAACAGCGTAAGAAGCGACAAGCCGTTTATTGTAGTAAATACTCCTTCCGTTCCCTCGGAACTGCTTGAATCCGAACTGTTCGGTCACGAAAAGGGTTCATATACCGGCGCAAACGAAAAAAAAGAAGGGAAATTTATAAGCGCAAACGGCGGAACTATCTTTTTAGACGAAATAGGAGATATGCCCTTAAATCTTCAGGCGAAACTTTTGCGAGTTATACAGGAAAAAGAAGTTGAGCCTGTAGGCTCCAATAAACCGGTTAAAATCGACGTTAGAATTATTGCCGCTACAAATAAAAATCTTAAATCGATGATTAAAAACGCAAAATTCAGGGAAGATTTATACTATCGCCTTAACGTCATAGAAATTACGCTGCCTCCCCTAAGAGAACGAAAATCCGATATACCCATTTTAGCCGACTTCTTTATAAAAAAATTTTCTGAAGAACTTAATATCGCCGAAAAACAGTTGAGCAGCGATGCCCTTTCATTTCTTCAATCGTATAATTTTCCGGGAAATATCAGGGAACTCGAAAACGCTATCAGGAGATGTATGGTTATGTCTCCCTCTTCCGTATTGAATTCCGATGATTTTATGGAAATATTAAACAACGGCGAAAAAAATTTAAGCATCGATAAATATTTAAAAGATAAAAAAACGGAAATAGATCCTTTTGAAGACATTATAAGGCGCAAGATAAAAAATTATGCGGAAAAAATCAAAAATGTCGAAATCAACGATGTTTATAAATCCATAATGGGTTTAACAGAAAAGATAGTTATCGAGGAAATCCTTAATTTATGCAATTTTAATCAACTAAAAGTTTCCAAGCTTTTAGGTATAAACAGGAATACTCTGCGAAAAAAAATCAGCGAATATAAAATTGATTTAAAAAAAATAAAAAACGGTTAATTTTTTATGTATATGCCGGAAGAAGATTTTATGCTTTCCGATAAAATATCGAATAACGATTCGATATCGAATACGGTTTGAAATTTTTTCCTTTCCGTTTCCAACAAACGTTCGCT
>JAJXXD010000127.1:0-340 GCA_021781285.1 bacterium
CCTCGTTTTTTAAGTAGTCGAAAAGTATTGTCCTATAATTTATATCGTCATCTACTATAAGTATAGAAATAGAATTGTTATCCATAGTGAAAATTTATTTAATTTGGTTTGCTATCGATTCTTTTCCTGATTTATTTTCGGAAAAATTCCTTTTAACAGGGATTTTTACGACGAATTTTGTGCCGAGGTCCATTTTGGATCTGACCTCTATAGATCCTCCGAGAGATTTAATTATACTAAGAGATATAGAAAGACCCAGTCCGGTGCTCGCGGAATTTTTGTTTTTAGAAAAAAACGGGTCGAAAATTTTTTTGATATCCTCCTGCGCAATACCGCGGCC
>JAJXXD010000127.1:350-2745 GCA_021781285.1 bacterium
GGCCATTATCTATTATTATTATATAAATATATTCCTTAATTTTTTTTGTTATAAAATAAACTATCCCTGAATTTTCTTCGACAGCCTGTATGGCATTTAGTCCTATATTCAATAAAACCTGCCTTAAACCCGCCTCCGAAAAACTTATTAAGGGAATATGGGGCGCAAGGTTTTTCTTTATCATAATATTTTTTTTGTTTGCGGTAAAAGACAGAAGGGTGAGGCTTTCTTCTAATGAATTATTGACATTTACTATATCCGTGGAATTTGAAACGGGTCTGGATAGGATAAGAAGTTTTTTTGTAATATCTTTACATCTTTCAATCTCCTGCTTCATTAAATCAAAATATTTTTTTATATCGCATCCGCCTTCTTTCATTACGTTTGCGATATCCGCATTCTGAGTCAGACCGCTGCTGTCCGCGCACATTTTTATCATGTCTATAGAGGCGAGAATATTATTCAGCGGATTATTTATCTCATGAGCAACGCCCTCGGCTAAGAGGCCGACTTCGGAAAGTCTCTGCGAAAGGTTAAATTTTAGATGGGCGTTGGAGCCGTTTCCGAGACACCTTAAAACCTCTACGGCATATTTTTTTCCCGTTTCGGCGTCGTAAAAAGGCGAAGAATTTATTTCTACGGCAATTTCTCGATTCTGCGGGCCGTAATGGCCGTGTATGACTTTAACCGTTTTGCCTTTTTTAATTACCTCTTCTATGGAGCATGATTCCAAAAGGGGATCGCAGGGTTCGTCCCTAAAATGGCTTACTTTATAGCAATAACCGCCTATTACTTCGGAGGGAGGGATTCCTGCATCATCCAAAAAGCGTTTATTTGCATAGACTATTTTATAATTTTCATCTATAACTATCACGCCGTCGCTTATGTTCTCTAAAATATCCGAAGCATTAACCGGCAGATTAATATTTTCGTTTGACATGAGTATAATATATCATATTTTCGAAATTTTAACCGTTTATTGATTCATCAGATTTAAAAAATCAGCGTTAGACTTAGTATTTTTGATTTTGTCTATCAAGAATTCCATTGCGTCTGCGGTGTCCATACCGGACAAAACTTTTCTTAATATCCAGATTTTTTTCAGATGGTCCTTATCTACGAGAAGTTCTTCCTTTCTGGTGCCTGATTTATTAATATCTATGGCCGGAAAAACCCTCTTTTCGGATAATTTTCTATCTAAGTTGACCTCAAGGTTTCCCGTTCCTTTGAACTCTTCAAAAATTACTTCGTCCATTCTTGAACCGGTATCGATTAATGCCGTGGCGATTATGGTGAGACTGCCTCCCTCTTCGATGTTCCTCGCCGCTCCGAAAAATCTTTTGGGTTTATGCAGGGCGTTTGAGTCCACTCCGCCGGATAAAACCTTTCCCGAAGACGGAATGGTAACGTTGTATGCGCGTGCAAGCCTTGTAATTGAATCTAATAATATAACTACGTCTTTTCCCGTTTCCACTAATCTTTTCGCTTTTTCTATAACTATTTCGGCAATCTGTATATGCCTCTGTGGCGGTTCGTCGAATGTCGAGCTGATTACTTCGCCGTTAACCGACCTTTGCATATCCGTAACCTCTTCCGGCCTTTCGTCTATTAAAAGAACCATAAGAAAAATCTCTTTATGATTAGTATTTATAGCATGGGCGATGTCTTTCAAGAGCATTGTTTTTCCGGTTCTCGGAGGGGCGACTATTAACCCTCTCTGTCCTTTCCCGATAGGAATCAACAGGTCCATAAGCCGGGTAGATAAATTTTTAGGGTCAAATTCAAGCTTTATTTTTTCTTCCGGATATAAAGGGGTTAAGTTATCGAATAAAATCTTTTCCTTTGCAATTTCGGGATCTTCAAAATTTATGCTTTCGACTTTTAAGAGGGCGTAAAATCTTTCGCTGTCCTTTGGCGGCCTTATGACTCCGCGGATAGTATCCCCCGTTCTTAAACCGAATTTCCTGATCTGTGAAGGCGATACGTAAATATCGTCGGGACCGTGAAGATAGTTCGCCTCAAGCGATCTCAAGAATCCATACTGGTCGGGCAGGATTTCAAGCACCCCTTCTCCCGAAATCAATCCGTTTTTTTCCGTCTGCTGGCTTTTTTCGGTTTCCGCTTGAAGCAGGGCATATATCAGGTCCTGTTTCCGCATGCCTGATGCGCCGTCTATATTGTAATCCTTTGCTATTTGCAGTAATTCGTTAATTTTTTTTACCGATAATTCTTTAATGTTCATAAATGCTCCTTTAAAATTTTATTTTTGTGCTTTTATTCTTTGTGCTTTTATTTCTTGTTTGTTATTTTTAGAGGCATGCCCACCTGCTCATCCTTCTCGCATCGATGCGGCGTCCTTCGGCTATATCTAAAATAGTGCGTTCATTATTGCCAT
>JAJXXD010000108.1 GCA_021781285.1 bacterium
TTTCACCTACTTTAAGCATGGAATAATTATTGAGCCTGTTGTATCTTTCGATATTTTGAAGCGGTACGCCGTATTTAGAGGCTATCCCAAGAAGCGTATCGCCCGGTTCGACCGTATAAACGGTGTTGACGGTATTTCCGGCATAAGCGTAATTTGCGGTTTTTGCATTTGTTCCCGGAATAGTAATTCTTTCACCTACTTTAAGCATGGAATAATTATTGAGCCTGTTGTATCTTTCGATATTTTGAAGCGGTACGCCGTATTTAGAGGCTATCCCAAGAAGCGTATCGCCCGGTTCGACCGTATAAACGGTGTTATTCTTAGGTCTCGAATAAGCCGTATAGACGATCCGCGGTTGTTTAACGACATATTTTTTAACGTATTTAAAGTTTTCTACAAATCTGCCGTAATCTTTTGCCGGTATATTAAGCATAAATTTAGGGTCGTCTGGAGGGGTTGCATTTCTTAACAGTTCCGGATTCATTTTGTGGAGCCTGTATTCGGAAATGCCTATGCATTTTGCTAAATCGTATAGGCTGGCAGAATAGGGAACATTCACCTGTTTAAATTTAATCGGTTTTTTATAATCTATATTATGGAATCCAAAATTTTCAGGGTCTTTTGCAATTATTGCGGCCGCAATAATTTTTGGAACGTATCTGCGTGTCTGTCCGGGTAAAAGATAGGGTCTGTTTTGGGATATCGTCCAGAAATTTCCGCCCGGATATACCGACAAAGCTCTCTCTATGGTCAATTCGCCGGAGTTATAAGCTGCTGCGGCAAGATACCACGAGCCGAATTTGTTAAACAGGTCTTTTAAATATTCGCCTGCCGCATATGTCGATTCCACCGGATTTCTTCTCTCGTCAACCCACCAGTTTATCGTCAAGCCGAATATCCTTCCGGTTGAGGGTATAAACTGCCACATGCCGCTTGCTCCGGCATAAGAATATGCGGTAGGAGAAAAACCGCTTTCAATCATTGCGAGATAAGCCAGATCGTTCGGCAGTCCTAATTTCTTAAAAACCTTTTTAATCATAGGTATATATCTTTCCGACCTTGAAAGCGCGTATTTAAAAAACTTTCTTCCCGAAGTTTGATAAAAATGTATATAATGTATTATTTCTTTGTTTATAATCATCGGAAATATATGAGATAAATTTTTTTGATATTGATAATTATTAAAGTCCCCTTTTTTCGCTAAAAGCCCGGAACCGGCAAGATTAGAAGAACCTGCGGGCGTTTTATCGGGACCCGTTTTAATGCTTTTCGTTTTATAAGCCGCAGGGTTGGTTTGCGCCGGCGTGGTTTGAGCCGCGGCTGTTTGCGTCCCCGCAGTTTGAAAATTTGGAGATTTTTTTTTGTCGATGCCGATATTGTTGTCGGAAACTATCGGAGAGGATGATATTACCGTTACTTGAGCAGAACCGTCATTGTCCGGTTTTTTATTTTTATTGTACGTGGTTTTGAATTTTATCTTTACGAAATTTGTATTGCCGTTTAAATTTGAGGCATAACAATCGGAAATTAAACCGGAAATTAAAAAAATAATAAATGTTGCGGTAAAAAAAATGTAGAACAGACTTATTTTTCTCATTATTTATTGTTATATATTTTGTTCATTAATGTTTTAAATATTTACGTAATTACGACATTTAACAATATTAAACATTAAGATTATAATGCCGATTAGCATAAATGTCAAATTTATCAAAGAAATCTTAAAAAATTTTTATAAATTCTTGACAATTTTTCTTAAATTTGGTTAAGTATTAAATGGTTTAGATATAACATTTTAATATTTTTATATTGCAAAGTAAATTTATATAATTTAATTATAATAAAAAGAGGTCAAAAATGCAGAAAAAATATTTATTGGCGCCGGGACCCACTCCCGTGCCGGAACGCGCTTTAGCCGATATGGCGCTTCCTATCGTTCATCACCGCGCTCCGGAATATTCGGTTATACTTCAGGAAGTAAGGGATAATCTAAAATACCTTTTTCAAACCAAGCAGGAAGTTTTGATATTCACGTCAAGCGGAACCGGAGCGATGGAAGGCTGCGTGTCCAATCTTCTTTCCGCCGGAGACCATGCTCTTGCGGTCAGAGCGGGAAAATTTGGAGAAAGATGGTTCGATATTTGCAAAGCCTATTCCGTTAACGTAAAAGCTATAGACGTGGAGTGGGGACATACGGTTTCTCCTAAATCTATCGAGGACGCATTAAACGAAGATCCTGAAATAAAAGCTGTTTACATTCAGGCATCCGAAACATCTACCGGCGTTTACCATCCCGTAAAAGAAATTGCCG
This sequence comes from bacterium, assembly GCA_021781285.1. Lineage (GTDB taxonomy): Bacteria > SZUA-79 > SZUA-79 > Acidulodesulfobacterales > Acidulodesulfobacteraceae > Acidulodesulfobacterium_A. Next base: position 2,312 of record JAJXXD010000108.1, read on the forward strand.
ATATAATTAAAAAAAGGCCGGGCACCATACTTGTCGTAGATGCCATTACCGCTCTCGGGGTAACAAACGTTCCTCAGGACGAATGGGGCATAGACGTGGTGGTAACCGGTTCGCAAAAGGCGCTTATGCTTCCTCCCGGACTTGCGTTTGCTTCTTTGAGCGAAAAGGCTTGGGGTTTCGTCGAGAAATCTACGCTCCCGAAGTACTATTTTAATTTTAAAAAAGAAAAAAAATCCCTCGAAAAAAATCAGAATGCCTATACTCCTAATGTTCAGCTCATAGTAGGCTTAAGAGAAGTCCTAAGGGAAATTAAGGAAGAAGGTCTGGAAAAAGTTTTCAGCAGGCATAAAAATCTTGCCAATGCCGCGAGATCGGCAGTACAGGCAATGGGATTAAAACTTTATACGGTCGATGAG
>JAJXXD010000141.1 GCA_021781285.1 bacterium
CATTGGAGCCGTATTAGTCTTTAATTGCGTTAATACCTATGCCGCGGTAGGGAATACATTAAAAAAAATGCAGTCTAAATATCATATGAAAAGAATTCCTTTAAGCAAACTGTATTTGGTAGAGCCTAATCTTTCGCAATATAATTACAAAAATTCCGGCATAAAGGCTTACGAATATACTTTAAATAAAGTTAAATATGAAGCCGTATTTAATGATTCCGGCGTATGCTGGATGGAACTTGCAGTAGCAAATAGTTCCGCAATTATACCGTTAAGCGCTTTGATTCAAAAAAATCTTTACGGATTTCCTATTTTATTTAAGACGCTAAAATACATACCTAAAGAATACGAAAAACTTCTATATGGAAGAAGCGCGGGTAAGGTAATTTATATTATGCAATATATTTACGAAAATAATTCTATATTGCAGGAAGCGGTAATGCCTTCTATGTCGCCGGACGGAAATTACTATTAATTGATATTTTTTCATCGTCTTTTTGTCCCCGTGTATGATTTTAATAGATTATCACACACCTTAAAGTCGAGTCCAGTTTTTGGGGAGTATTATAATACCTAATCTTTTCAGAATATAATTTTATAGCTTCAACCGTAGCCTCAAATTTCTTCATTTTTTTTCCTTAATATAATCGTTTAGAATAATTATATATCGGCAATAAAATATAAAACATTAATTAATTTTAAAGAGGAATAATATAAAAAGCCAGACTTATTAATTAATAAGTCTGGCTTTTTATATTATGAATAATAACCGCGGTATATATTTAAGGCATCAAGTTTGCAATCGAATGCGCAATCTGTTTTTTTAATAATGGTTCAGCGGTGCTGAATTGTAAATTTATGGCTTTTGCCTGAGAAACAACCCTATCTCTGTATATTGCCCAGTTTTTTACGCCTGCATTATAAGTAGTCGTGGAGTTTCCTAATCCTTCGCTGGCTGAGGTTCCATTTGTCGTATATGAACCTGCCTGTCTTTGTTCAAGCTGTATATCGACTACCATCATATATGCCTTATGTTGGAATGCCGCACCTATTATACCTCCGGCAAGCGCTCCCAATAATCCGCCTCCGACTATGCCCGTTGCAGTGTTATATCTTGAACCTATTAACGCGCCGCCGAAACCGCCGGCCAAAGCCCCCGCCATAGTGTAGGATTTTGTCCTTTTACCAATGTAAAGAACGTTGGTCATTAACATAAAGTTTGCTTCTTTAGGATTATTGGTAATTTTATAACCCTCGCCGATTAATTCGGATATGAGTTCCTGCCTAAAGTTAAGTCCGGTAGCCGTGGATGTGTTTCTAACGCTGACATAAACTATTTTTTTCCGCGGCGATACCGGCTGCAAAAAGATTGACGAACTCATTTTAGTACTTAAACCTACGTTGCCTGAAGATAATCCGCTGGAACTTGTTCCGTTTCCTGTGGTAGTTGCACATCCTGAAAAAGCTACAACCGGCAGTAAAAGGAATAAAACTAAAGCTAAAATCTTAAGTTTTGAATTACTCAAAGCTTTTGCAAATCTTTGAACTTTAAAGTACATTAAAAATCCTCCTTTGTTAATTTTAAATTAAAATTTATAATTAGTAAGTATATATTTCAGTATAATTGTTTTAACTAATGTTATTAAATTATTATTTAAGATATTTGTCAATATTTTTTATCTGACCTGCAAGGCTGTCTGAAAATACCGTTTTACCTGTTTTTTCCGCCATATAATACAAATATTTTGTCTTCGGCGGGGCTATAGCCGCCTTTATGGCTTTTATATCCGGATTTGCGATAGGAGTCGGCGGGAGTCCGTAGTTCATATATGTATTATAGGGCGATTTTGTTTTAAGATATATCTGTTTCATATGAAATACGGGTTTATACTTGCCCCCCGTTTTTAAGTAGTTTTCATACATTATCAGGTTTAACGAGTAAATAGACGTGGAATCGATATCGAGCGGCATATTGATTTTTAGCCTGTTATGTATTACGGACGATATAAAGCCGGTAGAATTTTTATCGTTTTCATCCGCTTCTTTTATTATCAAGGACGCTATAATTAAATCTTTATAAGTTAGCTTCATATTTTTTGTTTTTATAAAAAATTCGCTTACCATTCTTTTGATTATATTTTTAGGTTTTGAATTTATTTTGAAAACATAGGTATCGGGATATAAAAAACCTTCGGCGCTTTTAGCATCTATTTTAAGACTTAAAAGAAACTTTTTGTCGAAGCACTTTTTTAAAAAAGGTTTTTTAGCCGTTATTTTATCTTTAGACATAACCTGCGCCATATCGAAAATATTTAACCCCGGCGGAATTACGACTTTAACGCTTGCGACGCTGCCGTTTACTAATTCATGATATATCGAAGCCGGCGACTGGTCTATCGATACGTAATATGTTCCAGCCTGAATATATTTTGAATAACCGCTGATAAACCCGATAAAATAAAAAAGATACGGGTTGCCCACGAGTTTTTTATCGTGAAGTTTGTATGCGATTTCTTTTAATGAATTTCCTTTTGAAATAGTGATAAGTTCAGGCTTTTTATGGATGAACGATTGCGGAGTAAATGCGTATAAAAAAAGGCAGCCGATAATGATAACGGGAACGATGATTTCTAAAATAAAAATTATCTTTTTAACCCGTTTATAGAGCCTATAGTCGAAATAGCACATTTATCCCAAATCCCGATTTAGAAAATA
>JAJXXD010000198.1 GCA_021781285.1 bacterium
AAAAGCCGGTTCTGCTTCTTACGGGATTTAAAGAGCATGTTTATATAGGTTCCGCAAGGTCATGCGGCAATATCGACATATACGCTTTCTTAAAAAATTACGAGTCTTTTTTTTCTAAATTCGGCGGACATAAAATGGCTTGCGGATTAACCGTCCGAAAAGGTGAAGAGATAGACAATTTTATATCCGCTGTTTTAAAAGACTACGGTTCGACAAAAAAAAATATTTCGCCTAACATCGCGCCGGAGGAAGAACGGATAGACGCGAAACCGCCTGTCAGGGTCGAAGTCTCGGAAGCGGACTACGATGAAGAAATTAATTTAGATTCTCTATCGGATAAAGAACTTTCCGAAATTATAAAATTAATATCTCCATGCGGACCGCTTAACGAAAAACCTAAGTTTTTAATTAGAAATATCACTCTTTTAGATATAAACAGGCGCGAATTTAAAAATAAAACCCCGAAAAAAAATAATGCGGTTAATTGTTATTTTACTTTAAATATAGCGGGATCTTCCCCGTCCGGAGAGGATAGCGAAATAAAGCATAAGGCGATGATGTTCAACAAGCGCGGGGCTATAGAAAATATTTTAGGATTGGATGATTTAGGCAAAAATAAAATTAACGTTGACGGAATTATATTCGAATTTTTTAACGGCTATATAAAAATTCTGAATTTTATATAATACCGAATCCGGCAGTTATAAAACCTATGAAGACCTTTACCGCCGTAGAAATTGATTACAACCACTTTAAGATACTCGAGGTCGGCAAAAAAAAGCGCGGCTATTTCTTGAACAATTTCGTAAACGTAACGGTTGCCGGTTTAGATTACCGAAATATAAACTCGGTATCTCTCAATTTAAATAAAATTATGAATGAAAATAAGGTCGGCAGAAAAAACATAATAACGTCCATTGACGGCAACTCTGTTTACAGCTTTAATTTTATTTTACCGAATATGCCGGAACACGACCTTAAAATTGCCGTCGAATACGAACTAAAAAAACTTCTTCCTTTTCCGATATCTCAGTGCGTATTTGATTATATATATATCGAAAAAACGGACGAATCAGGAAACAGGATGCTAAACATTACTGCATTTGCCTCAAAAGAGGAGGATATAAACAATTTCAAAGAAATATTCGACAGGGCAGGAATCAAAATAAAATCGATAGAATGTAAAACCGTATCGATTTATAACAATATAAGATATATAAACAAAAACGGAACAGGGCATCTTCTGCTTTGCGACATAGGCGATAAATCTATAAAAATCGTCATAGTATTAAATAATGCGGTTAATTTTGAAAGAACTATCGACGGATTAAGTTTAAAGAATCAAAATTACGATGAAGCTTCAAGCCTTATAGCCGACGAATTAAAAAGAACGATAGATTTCTATTTTGCCGGAAAATCTTTGCCTCCGATAGACGGAGTTATTCTAACCGGCATCTTTTCAGGCAAAAGCGGGTTCGACGCAAAGATTTCGGAGGCGACGGCTTTTAGAACTTATTCGGTTTCCGTACCAAATCTGATAGGTTCGGAAAAATATTCATTTTATCTATCCAAAAAATTAAAAAGTCATAATATAGACGAAGATTACGAGTTTTTCAAGCCGTTGGAAGAAATGTGGACTACATTCGGACTGATTATTAATAGATGAATAGAAGAATAAATTAATAAATGAAAAATAAGAATTTGGAAAAGACAAGGATTAATTTATTGCCCGTTAAAGACAGGAACCGCCTTGCAAAAAGCAAAAAAAGACTCGTAATTTCTTCTTTAATTATAGCTTATTTAATATTTATTTTTTTACTGGATTTGGCATACGTTCTCAATAACAATTATAAAAAAACTTATCTATCGCAATTAAACCAGCGGTTAACTATGCTCAAGACAAAAAACATTTTAAACGAAACTTTTGAATCTGCGATAGATAAAAGAAAAATTCTTCTGGAAGCGATACAAAAAAAGATAGCGGTCATAGACTCCCTTAAAAAACTTAAGACGGCATGGAATAAAAAGATAAGCGAGATGGTTGCGGCATCTCCTAACGGGGTATGGATGAGCGGATTATCCCTCGAAAAAGGGATCATTGCCATAAACGGAAACAGCGTATCGTTATCCGGAATTTCAACCTATATAAACAATCTTAAAAATACCGGATTGTTTACAAAAATAGTGCTTACTGAAGCACACAGAAAGATTATCGGCGGAAATACTTTTTATTCCTTTAACTTAAAAGCCGTTCTAAATATCCGGAATATTAGCTTTAATAATAAAAAATGAAACTGATAGAAGAGATAAAAAAAATACCGATATATTTAAGGACAAATAAGATAGCCGTCGTTATACTTATGTCCTTTGTTTTTCTTTATTTAATAAATCAGGATATATTTTTAAATACCGTAGAGAAAAATATATACGCAAAAAATGCGGCTATACTAAAAATAAAAAACAGCATGAACGCGATAAGGAACACGGCAGTATCTCTTTCGCGTGAAAGAAATAGTTTATACGGCCTTAAAAATCAGATTGCAGCATTGAAATTAAAATTAAAAACCGAAGAAATTATGCTTCCCAAGACGTTTATGGTTGCAAATTTAATTAAAAATATCGCCCTGAATAAACCTGCCGATAATTTTGCCATAGAAAATATAAATTTCGGAAAACCGGTCAAGTATGGAGGGGTGATGGCTCTGCCGGTAA
>JAJXXD010000077.1 GCA_021781285.1 bacterium
TGGAACACGCTTAATTAAAAAATGCGGGCGGTCAAAAAATATGAATTACGATTATGAACTCGATACTTTTGGATTATCTTGTCCTATGCCGATAATGGAAGTTGCGGAAGAATTTAAAAAAATTCCGGACGGCTCGGTATTAAAAGTAACGGCATCGGACGAAGGCATCGTAGAAGATTTAAAAAGCTACTGCAAAAAAACCGGACATGAATTTCTGTCTTATGAAATAAATCTGCCCGAATACGTTGTTTATGTAAAAAAGTAAGAAAATTAGAGCGGGAATGACAATTAAGGTAATAATATCGGGAGGCAAAATTGAAAATAATTAATTTCGACCACTTTGCGGCGACTAAGATGAGACAAGAAGTAAAAGACGCCATGGAGCCTTATTTTACGGCGGAATACGGCAACCCTCAAAGCATTCATACGCTCGGCGACGAACCGAGGGAAGCCTTGGACAAAGCCAGACTTCGGGCGGCGGAGCTTTTAAATGCGGCGAGCGCGGAAGTTATATTTACGGGAAGCGGTTCGGAAGCTAACAACCTTGCGATAAAAGGAACGGCTTTTGCGAGAATGGATAAAGGCAAGCATATAATCGTTTCTAAAATAGAGCATTTCAGCGTTTTAAATTCCGTTAAATCTTTAGCGAAACTGGGTTTTGAATTCAGCGAAATCCCCGTCGATAAATATGGTTCGGTTGACCCGCAGGACGTTAAAAACGCTTTAAGAAAAGATACCATACTCGTAAGCATTACCCATGCATCAAACGAAATCGGCACTATTCAGGATATCAAAGAAATTTCAAAAATCGTCCATGAAAACTCTGCGGCATATATGCATACGGATGCAAACACGTCCTGCGGCTTCATAGAAGAGGACGTCAAAGAACTCGGGGTCGATATGCTTTCCGCCGCCCCACACAGGTTTTACGGTCCAAAAGGCGTAGGGCTTTTTTACCTTAAAAAAGGGATACGCATAATGCCCCTTATCGACGGCGGCGTTCAGGAATTCGGAAGAAGGGCGGGGACGGAAAACGTTCCGGCGATAGCTGGAGCGGGTGTTGCCTGCGAACTTGCCAAAAAAGAGCTGAAAGACAGAACGTCTCATCTTCTGCCTATTCAAAAAACGATAATAGACGGAGTGCTCGGAGGTCTGGACGAGGTGTATTTAAACGGGCATCCGGAAAAAAGACTGCCCAACAATCTTAACTTCGTCGTGAAATACATCGAGGGAGAGTCTATGCTTATGTGGCTTAACAATATCGGAATTATGGTCGCAAGCGGCTCCGCCTGCACGTCTAAAATATTAAAATCGTCGCACGTATTAAACGCTATAGGGGTTGACCCCGCGCTTGCGCAGGGCTCGCTGCTGATATCGCTCGGAGAAGACAATACGCTTGAAGATGCGGAATATTTTGTCAAAGAACTTCCGGCCGTAGTCAAAAAACTGAGGGAGATGTCCCCTCTTTACGAAGAAGTTATGAAAAGAAATAAAAAATAAAAAAATAATAAAGAGGAGGATTAAAATGGCTGAAACTATTTTAATAAAAGGAAATTCCGCATCTTTGACTGGACCGGCGCTGAACATAGGAGACGCCGCTCCGGAAGCTATAGTCGTCATTAAGGATTTAAAAGAAAAAAAAGTCGGCGGCAAAAAAGAAAAAATCCAGTTAATAATTACCCTGCCTTCTCTCGATACTTCGGTGTGCGAAATGGAAACCAAAAAATTTAACGAAATGCTTGCTAAATATGCCAACATAGATGTTAACGTCATATCTATGGACATGCCTTTTGCGCAGGACAGATTCTGCGAAAGCTACGGCATAAAAAATATTACCACGGCGTCCGATTTCAGGTACAAAGATATGGAAAAATACGGCGTTATTATCGGCGAAGGCGCATTAAAAGGACTTACCGCAAGAGCCGTTTTTATCGCCGACAAAGAAGGCAAAATCGTCTATAAACAATTAGTTCCCGAAATAACGAACGAACCGGATTACGAAGACGTGCTGAAAGCATTGACTTGAATTAACAAATATTAAATTATATAATAAATTAAAATAGGGCGCGTAACTCAGGGGTAGAGTGCCACCTTCACACGGTGGAAGCCGTAGGTTCGAGACCTATCGCGCCCACCAGATAAAACGGCCGCAAATAGTCCAGCCGCAAAATTTTTCACCAAAACATCCAAATACCGAAAAAAATAACCCGCCTATTAATAAAAGCGCGTATTAATGATATAATAATAAATAATAAAAAAATAATAAAATTATAGATTATAACGTAAATTTACCATAATTTATGGAAATAACGGAAGATTTTAACGTTAAAAGTCTCGATGGATTTGTTAACGCCCTGTTAGGTTCAAAGACGATAGGGGTTTTTATTTATCAGGACGACTGCAGGATCGTTCATTCAAATAAAACGTTCAGGGAATTTATAGGCTATTCGGAAGAGGAGCTAAGCCTATTAACCCCTTACGATATAATAGCCGACGAATACAAGCCTACCGTAAAGAAACTTGCCGAAAGAAGAATAAAAGGGGAAGTTTTTGCCGCCGAACAAATAACCCATATGCATATAACAAAAGAAGGCGTTTTTAAGCCTACCGTTATTTTTGCATATACTATCTCTTATAACGGGAAACCTGCCGGTATGATTCTCGTGCTTGACGTTTCCAAGCAGAAAATGTA
>JAJXXD010000208.1 GCA_021781285.1 bacterium
GATAATCGCGCCAATAATTCCGGATAATAGTGACAAAATTGCAATTAATAGCGGCGAAATTGCCGAAACTATATTATAATTCGTCATATAAATTTCTAATAAATTACATAAATATTTTATTACAAATATAACAAAATTATAACAAAATATAAATAAATATACAAAAATAAACTAAAAATACGGAATATATGAAACGGTCTAAAAGTGCGGTATAATCTGCAATATCAAGCAAAGAGCCTGTTTATTAATTTTGGTTAAATTTCTTGACACGGTAGGGGTCGGCGGTTCGAGACCGCCCGTGCCTACCATATTTTAGCGGTTTTTCTGCCTTATTAAAAAATCTATTTTAAAACTGTGGGTGATTTTGCGGGTAGGTTTTTAGGATTTTTTGATATCATAAAAAACAATATCGCCGCCGCCAAAAGCAACACTGGCAGGAAAGCAATATACTACCATTTCGTTCCCCAACCAGGACGTAGTTTGCTCGGAACACCTCGGACATTGCGCATATGGCCGGTTAAGGAGTGAGGGAATTGCCTCCATTGAATTTTCCAAAATGGCGCGCGCTGAAAAGGGCAATCAGAAAGGCGCCCGCCCCCATAGCAAAAACATCCGAGGTTGAATGCATATCGAAAGTCCCAACATGGAAAATAAGAAAATACGCCGCTATCACGTTAAAGAAGCCCCAAATGACATTAACGGTAGATGACGAAAGACCTTCACCGGACGGCTTTGCGAAAGGACTTTGAAAAGGACGCCCCATCATCCCGCTGACAATATGCGGAATGGCGTTGGCGAGAAAAACGCCGCCGAAAAAATAAGCGATATACTTTGCCAAGTTCATATTAAGTTCCTCCTTAAACTATTATTTATTAAATTACTGGCGTACTTTTGAGCGCCTACAAAGATTAATAAAACAAGTAAAAAGAAAAATAAGATTTTTTTGGGCATAATAAACCCCTCATAGTTTTGGTTTTCAAAAAGCATTGCCTTGCAACTATCCCTTTTGCTTTGCCATCTTCTAATCTTTCCAAATGAGAAAAGTCTGCTTATTCCGTTTCAATCGAACACTAAAATCAGCAATTAATCCCTTTATATTTTTTATATAATGCCGTCAAGTTTAAGTCAATGAAAATATTCATTATTTAATATCTATTGGAACCGATATTAAAAACGTAAAAGTCAAGATAGACAAAAAGAAAATAGATATTGCGGAACATCGAACATTGCGCAAGACAACCGGTTTAAGATGCTCGCGAGGCGGAATCGGCGGCTTCGAGATTTGAGGTACAATTGGGGCAGCGTTTGGCCGCCAGAGGAATACTGGTGTCGCAGAATGGGCAGTTCTTAGTTAAGACCGGCGGCGCCGGCTTAGGATTGAGGCGGTTGATAGCCCGCACCATACTGAATATCACCAGAGCGATAATCAGAAAACTGATGACAGAATTAATGAACAATCCATAATTTAGGGTCACCGCCCCCGCTTTCTCTGCCGCGGCCAGCGTCGCGTAAGGGCCCGGAGTCTTACCCTCGTGAAGGAGCAGGAACAGATTGCTAAAATCCACCTTGCCCAGAAGGAGGCCGATGGGCGGCATTATCACATTTTTCACCAAGGAAGTGACAATGGCGGAAAAAGCTACACCGACTACAAATGCCACGGCCATGTCAATTACATTACCGCGCTGTAAAAAAGTTTTGAAATCTTTAATAAAACTTCCCATAAGTAATATCCTGCGTAGTCCGTTTTAATCTAACGCTAAAATAATCAATTAATACATTCTTATTTTTTTATATAATATTTAATGCTTCACCTTTTGTCAAGTCATTATTTAAATCGCTTATTTAAATCGGCTATATTTGTAAAAATTACGCTCAAATCGTATTGATCGATTTTATTGAAACCACCCGCGGCGCCTACCATTGAAAACCGCAGTTCGCATAATACCCATACTCCATAATCAATACATAATACGCGCTTATAATAAAATATTCCCTTTTTATAAGCTCTTGATAATTTCTGATGCGATTTTGTTGTCATATAAACCGTTATAATCAGCTTTAAGCTCTTTCATTATAACGCCGATTTCCTTGCTGTTTTTTTCTTTAGAAATCCTTTCGATATGCGTTCTGGTTTCTTCATGCGACCATGTTTTCGGAATATACGATAAAAGTATCTCTTTTTCTTTAGAAAGCTCCGATGCGTCTTTGTTGTTAGCCGTTAATATTTCAATAGACTGTTCCGTTTTTTTTATCCATGATTTTATTATTTTAATAATATCGTCGTCGTTTACAGTATCGCTATGATTCTTCTCTTTTGTAAGTTTCAGCGCATCGCTAAGAATCATCGTAAGTATATTCTTTTTTGTATTATCGTTATTTTTTCTTGCGGTTAAAAAGTCGGATTTTATTTGTTCATTTAACGTCATTATTTTGCCCTCCTTTGTTAAATAAAATATTATTTATTTCAATTATCAATAACTTTTATGTTGTTCTTGTCTATCCGTCATTTCTAGTCGCGTATTTTAATAGCACTCTTAATGATAAAATATCGGTTTTGATATTATCAATATCGTTTTCCTTTTCTTTTTTTTCTATTTTTTCGTAAGCAAATTTCTTAAATTCGATTTCTATTTCAAGTTCAATTTCCTTTTTGAATTTATTAAAAAAATCATTGCCTTTTTTA
>JAJXXD010000109.1 GCA_021781285.1 bacterium
CTTTTTAAAAGGCGCAAGCCGGAATATCCTGATTATAGAGCCATCCGGAAGCGCCGTTAAAATAGAAAGCATTCATAAAATAGATTCATTTCTTAGTTTGACCCCCGCTTATCCCGGATACAGGTTTATTGTCATCGACGAAGCCTCTTCCATGAATGCGTCCGCCGCAAACGCTTTATTAAAAATGCTGGAAGAGCCGCGGGAAAAAACCGTCTTCATTCTTGTAACTTCTAACGCGGGCATGCTTTTGCCGACCGTCATATCGAGATGCCTCCTGCTTGGGTTCAGTCCCGTCCCCGGCGAAGTTTTATCGGATGTTTTTAAATCTGAATTCCCCGATATCCCCGGCGAAACGTTAAAATTTTATTCTAAACTCTCAAGAGGCAGCTACTCCGGTTTCCGCGGGCTGGTCGAAGGCGGATATTTAGAAAAGAGAAATTTTTTGATTAATACGATTTTTAAGGAATTATTCGAGGAATATAAAAATAAAGACATTAATAAAAACCATTATGAAATATCGGCTAAATTTAATGCTATGGAAAAAGAAGGAAAGGGCGCGCGGAAAAAAGAAAAAAGCTCAAAAGTCTCAGAAGAGGGTGCCGTCTCCGCAGAAGAAAATGAGGATAAAAGCGCCGTATTTGAATTAATTTTATTCATTCTCAGGGATATTTATATTTATAAGATGTCAAAAAGTGAAAAATTATTATATAATGAAGATATTGCGGATGAAATAAAAAGGTTTGCCGTAGATTCGGCGGTATCTTCAAGGGATATCGGATATATGATAGAATCGACCGTGGAGCATATAGAAAAAATAAACAGCTATAATTTAAACAAATCTATAGCGGCGGATTCTTATTTCTCTAAACTTTTGTCATTATGAAAACATTGCGTAAACTTAAAAATTATATTAAAAAATGAGAATAGCCGAAGTAAAAATACTTGAAATGGGTTACACATTGGAATGCGTTACGAAAATTCCCGAACTTTCCGTGAACGACAGAGTACTTGTCGAACAGGATAAAATTATTTATTTAGGAACCGTTTCAAAAGAAGCCAAAGTTTTTGAGGATGGCGGCAATATCCCTCATCCGCAACCCGCCTGTTCTATAATCAGAAAACTTTTTCCTTTTGAAACAGGCGAGAAGTATATACATTATCGGATAGAAACCGAAGGCATGGATTTCTGCAGGAAAAATGCGGAAGGACTTAAACTTACGATGAAATTACTAATGGTTAAGCATACGCCTCACGAAAATAAACTTGTTTTTTATTACAGCGCGGAAGAGAGGGTGGATTTCAGAGAGCTTGTGAAAATTCTTGCCGCAAGATTTCATTTAAGGATAGAAATGCGCCAGATTAACATCCGCGACGAATGTAAAATTTTGGGCGGAATAGGCGTTTGCGGAAGAGTTTGCTGCTGCACTTCAATAGTAAACGAGATGAATACGGTTACTTCTAAAATCACCAAGCTGCAATGCCGAAATACGAGCAAGTTCGTAGGCTACTGCGGCAGGCTTTTATGCTGCCTTGCTTTTGACCCGCCTGTGCATGAGGAGGATATCTGCCATGATAAATATAACGCCGGTAATCAAAACGAAGAAGAATCGCTTGCCGAAACTAAAATAGCGGAGAAAACGGGGACGGAGGCGGAGGAAACGCCTGCCGCCGTCTTTACGAATGACGGTTATGATGAGCAATAATTGCGACGGCGGCAAAATTAAAGGCTGTTTTTACGTTACGACCCCTATTTATTACGTAAACGATAAGCCGCATATAGGACATGCGTATTCCACGGTGATAGCCGATTCCATCGCCAGATTTAAAAGGCTTTCCGGTTACAGGGTTTTTTTTCTTACGGGGACGGACGAGCACGGGTTAAAAATAGAAAAAGAAGCAGATTTAAGAGGTATGGCGCCTAAAGACCTTGCCGATTCCGTGCATATTAAATTCAAGGAGCTTTTTTCGGAACTTAATATATCGTATGACAGGTTTATCAGAACTACCGATGCCGACCATATAAAAACCGTCCGGCTCGCTTTCGAAAAATTATTGAAAAACGGCGACGTGTATCTGTCCGAATATGAAGGATGGTACTGCACCCCCTGCGAAACCTTTCTTACGGAAAAATCGCTTATCGAATACAAATGTCCGCAGTGCGGAAGGCAGGCCGTTAAAGTCAAAGAAGAGAGCTATTTTTTAAAATTAGACAAATATGAGAAAAAACTTTTAGATTATATCGCAGACAATCCCGGTTTTATAAAACCGGATTTCAGGAAAAACGAGGTTTTGTCTTTCGTAAACGAAGGGCTGAAAAATTTAAGCATATCCAGAACTTCTTTTAAATGGGGAATTCCCGTGCCCGGCGACGATAAACATATCATATACGTCTGGTTCGACGCTCTTTTAAACTACTTGTCCGGACTGGGATACGAAGATTTTATTAACGGCAAAAATCCTGATTTCATCCCCTTTTTTAAATCGGTCAACCATATAATAGGGAAAGATATTCTTAAATTCCATGCCGTTTACTGGCCTATTATGCTTTTCGCTCTGGGGCTCGAACCTCCTAAAACCATAATGGCTCACGGCTGGTGGCTTATGGACAGCAAAAAGATGTCGAAGTCCCTCGGAAATGTCGTTGACCCGGTATCGTTGATTAATAAATTCGGTTCGGACGCG
>JAJXXD010000165.1 GCA_021781285.1 bacterium
CCGATTTGACCTATGGTGGCGCAACATTTTTCCGGCACTATTCTAAACTCTCCCGAAGGCATTTTAATCTGCGCATATCCGCCGTCCTTTCCTAGAAGTTCGGCATAAGCACCTGCGCTTCTTACAAGTTTTCCTCCGGAGTTAGGCTTCATTTCTATATTATGTATCATGGTTCCAACCGGAATATTAAATAACGGAATGCAGTTCCCCGGCTGGATATCGGCTTTCTCGGATGATACGACGCTGTCGCCTTTTTTTAAACCGACGGGACACAATATATATCTTTTCTCGCCGTCTATATAGCTTAATAAAGCAATTCTTGCCGACCTGTTGGGGTCGTATTCTATTTCTATTACGCGGGCGGGCACCTCTCTTTTATCTCTTTTGAAATCAATAATTCTATATCTTCTCTTATGCCCTCCGCCCTGATGCCGCGTAGTAATCCTACCGTTATTATTTCTTCCGGCATTTTTTTTATATTTTGCAAGAAGACTTTTTTCAGGAAAGTCACGCGTAATTTCAGAAAAATCGGAAACCGTTTGAAATCTTCTAGCGCTTGATGTTGGTTTATATTTTTTTAATGGCATCGTTCTTTTCTCCCGATTATACTTCTAAAGCCGAAATTCTCTGGCCTTCTTGAAGTTTTACATAAGCCTTTTTAATATTGGGTAATTTACCGGTATATTTGCCCACTCTTCTGAACTTACCCCTGGTAATTACCGTATTGACGTTATCAACTTTAACATTAAAGTACTTTTCGACCGCATCTTTAATATCTTTTTTATTTGCATCCCTATTAACGTTAAAGACATAAGTATTATTTATCTCTCTAATTTTTAGACTTTTTTCGGACTGCACGGCTTTTTCTATAGCGGTATTTAATTCTTTCATAATGCAAGATTCCTCTCAAGTTCTTCGTTAGCTTTAACCGTAATCATTACTTTTTCATATTTTAATAGATCTACAATATTTAAGAGATTTACGCAGGTCGCTTTGTAATCCATAAGATTTCTGGTGGACTTAATTATTTTGTCGTCCGTATTCGATGCCGGCAGTATTAGTAATCCCTTTTTTATTCCAAGATTATTGAATATCGATTTCATTTCTTTTGTTTTAATATTTGAAAGCTCAAAATCTTCTATAAAAACAAGGCGCCCTTCTTTTAACAAATGCGACAGGGCAGATTTAACAGCCGCCTTCCTTGCTTTCTTAGGCATATCCTTCTTATAATTTCTTTCGTTTGTAGGTCCAAAAATAGTTCCGCCGCCTTTCCATAAAGGAGATCTGGTCGAACCCGCCCTTGCTCTGCCGGTTCCTTTCTGCTTCCACGGCTTAATTCCGCCGCCGGAAACTATCTTTCTATTTTTTGTAGAAGCCAATCCCAACCTTTTATTGGCAAGAGTCAATAAAACAAATTCTTTTATTAAAGGTTCTTTAACGGGATACGAATATATTTCTTCATTCAATGAAATATTTCCGGCGTTTTTATTGCTTATGTTTAATACGTTTGCGCTTTCAGACATTATAATAAATCCCCTTTTCTTAAGACAGGTAAAAAATTATTTTTACTTATGCAGTTTTCTTCCCGATTTATCAGCGGCGTATATATAGATTATGTTATTATTGGCTCCAGGGACGGCGCCTTTAACATACATCAGATTTTCATCTGCGTCAATCTTGACCACTTTTAAATTTAAAACGGTTTTTTTATCCATTCCCATATGTCCCGGCATTTTTAAGCCCTTAAATACCTTCGACGGATAAGACGACTGTCCTATGGAACCTGGAGCCCTATGAAAATTAGAACCGTGTGTATCTCTGCCGCCTGAGAAACCCCATCTTTTAACGACTCCCTGATACCCTTTCCCTTTTGAAATGCCGCTTATAGATACGGATTGCACATCGTTAAATATAGAGATGTCGATAACGTCGCCTATATTCACGCCGTCTATTTCCGAATCCCTAAATTCTTTTAAAATTTTTAACGGGTTTAAATTATTCTTTGAAAATTTTCCGAGAATAGGCTTTTTTAATCTGAACGATTTCGCTTCTTCAAAACCTATTTGCAATGCATCGTATCCATCAGACTGCTTAATCTTTTTTCCCACTACGGTGCAAGGTCCCGCCTTGATAACCGTAACGGGCACAATCATGCCGTCCTGATTAAATATCTGCGTCATTCCAATCTTTTTTCCTATTATTGCTTTTATCATAATTTTAATACTCCGAGATTCAATTAAATCTGCTTAATATCTACGTCTATACCTGAAGATAAATCTAATTTCATTAACGCATCAATGGTTGCCTGATTCGGTTCAAGCAAATCAATAATCCTTTTATGCGTCCTCATCTCAAACTCTTCTCT
Organism: bacterium; assembly: GCA_021781285.1. GTDB lineage: Bacteria > SZUA-79 > SZUA-79 > Acidulodesulfobacterales > Acidulodesulfobacteraceae > Acidulodesulfobacterium_A. The sequence continues at coordinate 2,366 of JAJXXD010000165.1, forward strand.
CGACTTCTTATCCACATGCGGAGAGCGTAAGACGCAATACTTATTGATTTTAGTCGGCAGCGGTATAGGTCCGCTAATTTTGGAACCGGTAAGTTTTGCGGTTTCAACTATTTCCGTCACCGATTGATCCAACAAACGATGATCGTATGCTTTAAGCCTGATCCTTATCTTTTGAATTTCCATCTTTATTTTATATTACCCCTTTATTAGGGGACAGAATTAATTCCATCCCCATTCTATGTTTTTCTATGTTTAAATTACTCTATAACCTCTGTTATAACTCCGGCTCCAACCGTGTGCCCGCCTTCTCTT
>JAJXXD010000048.1 GCA_021781285.1 bacterium
AATATTCGGCGTTAGAAAAAGACGCTTTTTTTAAGCCGGTAGAAGGTTTAAGGCGCAGTAGGGTAAATAAATTTTCATAATCCCCGTCGGTCTTATTTATAATAAGCGATAATTTTTTAAAATATTTTCTTATATCATTTTTATAATGAACGGGTTTATAGGTTTCGTAAAAAACTATTCTTTTAATTAAAAAACTAATTTGGGCAATATCGTCGTTTATTATAGATACGCGTAAAATAACGCTTGAATTCCTGTTTATATAATTTTTTAAAGGTATAAACGTCCTGTCGAAAGTTACTGCGGCTATTATTATCCATAAAATTATAGCCGCTATTCCTGCGATTATTACAGTTTTATTATTGTTTATTAATTTATTCATCGGCTAAAAATTTATTTCTTCTCCGTAATCGGGGATATAAACGCTAAACCCTCTTTCTTCTAATTTGCCTTTATAAATACCCATAACGTCTTCATCTCCGTGTATAAGGCATACTTTTTCAGGCTTGAACTTTAAGGCGGTGATCCATTCCATAAGTTCACTCTCGTCCGCGTGCGACGAAAAGCCGTTTATGGTATAAATTTGAGCGTTGACTTCAAAATTTTCGCCCAGAATATACACTGTCTTTTCTTTTTCGACGATTTTTCTTCCAAGCGTCCCTTTTGCCTGATATCCGACAAATATTACGGCATTTTCTTTTTTCCATATATTATGTTTGAGGTGATGCAGAATTCTGCCGCCGTGAAGCATGCCGCTTCCCGCGATTATAATAGCCCTTTCCGATACTTTATTGATATTTTTAGATTCTTCCATATCTTTTACGATACTTAAATACGGAAAATCGAACGGGTCGCCTTTTTTAAAAAGCGGAATATTGTCTTCCTTAAAATAAGCAAAATTTTGGACAAATATATTGGTAACGTTTAAGGCAAGAGGGGAATCCAAAAAAACCCTGCATTTAGGCAGGAGCCCCTGCCCGTAAAATTCCCTAAGCATATAAAGTATATCCTGCGCTCTTTCCGTAGCATAGCTTGGAATTAAAACATTGCCGTTATTTTTAAACGTTTCCGTTATAGCCGCCAGAAATTCTTCTTTAGATTCTTTAAAACTTCTGTGATTTCTGTCGCCATACGTCGTTTCGGTATATACTATATCCGCCTCGTCGGGATATTCGAAATTTCTCACAATCGGTTTTTCTTTGTTTCCAAGGTCGCCAGAAAATATTGCCGATTTGCCGTTTTTATTTATCTTTACGAAAGAAGAGCCTAAGATATGTCCTGCATCGTGTGCTTCTACGACAAAGCCGTTTTTTAATTCATGGGGTTTTCCGTATTCCAAGACCGGGTCGAAATAATCGAAAGAATCCAGCACATCCGATTCATCATATAAAAGGCGTGGCTTTTCTTCGTTTCTTCTTAAAGATTTTTTCAATTCGTATCTATAATTTTCGGACATTATCTTTCCGGTGTCTAAAAGTAAAACCTTGGCAAGCTGGTAAGTCGGCTTTGTGCATAGAATCCTGCCTCTGAATCCGTTTTTTATTAAAAACGGGATTCTGCCGCAATGGTCGATATGGGCGTGGGTTAGGATTAAATAATCTATATTTTTCGGGTCAAAATCGAGCCTGTAATTTCTGCCTTCAAATTCCCTTTCCTGAAACAAGCCGAAATCTATCATTACGCTCGAACCGTCTTTTTCGTCCATTAACATGTGGCAGCTTCCCGTAACGTTTTTTGTCGCTCCGAAAGATTTTATAATCATTTATCCTCCCGTTGAATTTCTCGTTAATTTGCATAATAAAACCGCATTGTATATAATAATGCATTATTATATCTTTCATTAAATTTTTATGCAAAAAAAAATTTCGGTTGCCGTAAAAACAGGCTCAAAAACCGAAAACTATGAAATACTCGGGGACGGAACGCTGAAAATTTCAATCAAAGAACGTCCGGTCGAAAACAAAGCAAACGAAGCGGTTATAAGAAAAATCGCCGAAATTTACGATAAGCCTAAAAATAAAATTACGATAAAAACCGGCTTAAAGTCTAAAAATAAAATAATCGTCATTGACGATTGCGATTGACGGGGGAAAAATAGCGGCGTGGCTATAAAAATTTATATAAAAACGGTTTTTTTATTAATTATCGCAAACTGCTTATTTAACTATTCAACCTTAATCCGATTAAATACCGTAAAAACGGCGTATGCTTTAAGCGCCGCAAGTTCACCATCCGGCATTGCTTTGGCGGGCAAAACCGAATATTCCCCGCTTTCCGCGTCTGGCAGAATTAAAATATCTTTAGCATCGGCTATTAAAAGAGCTCTGTCGAATCAGGGAAATATTTTGAAAGCCGGGCATATAATATCAGAAAGAATGGACTTAAAAAAAGCGGCTTACGCAGGTTTACTGCCTAATATCGCCGTTAATGCCGGAGGGATATGGACAAGGACGAAAAACGGATATCCCGTGTTCGCTTCCGCCAACGGCATGAGGGAGTTAATCGGACAGATAGGTTTAACCGTTCCGATATTCGACCCTAAAATCTACGGCGAAATTTCGCTTGCGGGAAATAATCTTAAAGTTGCGGAATACAGATTGCGCTTGGCGCGCCTTTTCACGGCCGCCCGTATAACGCAATATTTTTATGGACTAATTCTGTTAAAAGACGAA
>JAJXXD010000149.1 GCA_021781285.1 bacterium
TTGTTTATCAGGAAGCCTTCGTTTTCGTCGCCGCCGATAATATCTTTGGATACGTCGTTTATGAAAATATAGTCCAAAGACTTTTCGGAAAGTTTTTTCCGTCCGTTTTCTATTATGGAATCGGTTTCCGCGGCAAAACCGAAAACTGTCTGCCCCTCTTTTTTGATTTCCGAAACGGCTTTTAATAAATCTTCGTTTTGAATAAGTTCGACGTTAAAAATACCGCCTGCGCCGGCGTTGCCGCTTTTCTTAATCTTTACGGGGCTCTTTTCTTTAAAACCGTAATCGGAAACCGCCGCCGCCATAAAAAGCGTATCGCATTTCTTGAATTCGGTAAGCAAAGCCTCTTTAAAATCGCTAAAATCTGAGCGGTTTATAATTTTTATCCGCCTGTTTATATATTTGTGCGGCATGTCGATATTAAGCGCAATAAGCGTAACCTCCGCCCCCGCTTTTATCGCTTCATTCGCAAGGCTAATCCCCATTTTCCCGCTTGAACCGTTGGACATAAACCTAACGGGGTCGAGATATTCCCTCGTAGCCCCCGCCGTGACTAAAACCCTCTTGCCTTTGAGCGTTTTTTCTTTAAAAACGGGCTCGATATCGCAAATAATATCTTCTATTTCGGGAAACTTGCCTTCTCCGAAATCTCCGCAGGCGGCATTTCCGGTTCCCGGCGAAACGACGTAAAAATTATGTTTCGCTAATTTATTAAGATTGTCTTTTAATATTTTATTTGCAAACATATTTGGATTCATCGCGGGGACTAAAACCTTAATCTTATCCGGCGAAGCCGCAACCGTCAGCGTTATCAGGGTATCGGCAATGCCTGCGGCGAGTTTGTTAATAGTGTTATAAGTAGCCGGGGCTATTAATATAACATCTGCAAATTTCGAAAGAGCTATATGCGAAAGCGGACTTTTAAAAGCGTCGTCGCTAAAAACCTCTTCCCCGAAAGACTCAAAAATATAAGGAGAGATAAATTTTCCGGCAGAGGCGCTTACTATTATTTTAACGTTTGCGCCCTCTTTTTTAAGCCTTCTGTATAAATCGACGCTTTTGTAGCTTGCAATAGAGCCGGTGATACATAAAAGAATGTTTTTATTCTGCAAACTCATATTAAATCAAATAAGGATTAAATTTTCTTTCGTATCCTATTGTCGTGGGTTCTCCGTGACCCGGATAAACTTTTATGTCGTCCTTCAGAGTCATAAGTTTGTTTTTAATGGAACTTATGATCTGTTCGGACGAACCACCCAAAATATCGGTCCTTCCTATAGTATTTCTAAAAAGCGTATCGCCGCTGAAAAGATGTTTATCGTTCACTAAAAACGATACGCTTCCGGGCGAATGTCCGGGCGTAAAAACAGACAGGATTTTCATGTCTCCCAATTCGATAACTTCGCCGTCTTTTAAATATCTGTCGATTACGACGTCTCCGGTATATTCAAAACCGAGATATTCCGCCTGCTCTTCTAAATTTTTAAGTATTTGTTCTTCTTCTTTAGCCGCAATAATATCTATGCTATATTTTTCCTTAAAATAGTTGTCCATTGAAACATGGTCTATGTGACAGTGGGTATTAAGAATAAACCTCAAATCGATATTTTCGTCCCGAATTATTTTTTCTATTTTCTTTTCCTGTCCGCCCGGGTCTATTAGGAATCCTTCTTTTTTGCCGCCCGTTTCTTTTTCTTCATCGTTAAACACAAGATATGAGTTTACCTCAAAAGGTCCTGCGGGTATAGTATAAAATTTCATAGTAAATATTTTTGAAACGAATTAATTAAAACGTCGAGATTTTCTTCGGTATCCGCCTCTCCGTAAATGCGCATTAAATCTTCGGTTCCCGAAAGCCTTGCCAACAGCCATGAATCGTCGTCGAAAAAGACTTTATACCCATCGGTCGTGTTTTTGCCCGTAACTTTTTTGCCTTCGAAAACGTTCGGAAATTTTTCCATTTTTTCGTCTATTTCAGCCTTAAACTTTTCTTTATCGACGGGAACGTTGATTCTTTTAGTATAAATCGGACCGAACTTTTTAAGCAGGTCTTTAACGAGAGCCTTCAGCGGCTTCTTATAATAGGACAGCATTTCCATAACTAAAAGGCAGGTATAAATTCCGTCTTTATCGGGAGTGTGTCCCGCCACCGTCAAGCCCGAAGATTCTTCGCCCGCAATTACGGCCCTGCCTTCGGATATAAGTTTCCCAAGATACTTAAATCCTACCGGAGTTTCGATAACCTTAAAACCGTAATATTTTGCTACCCTGTCCACTAAAGCCGTCGTCGCAACGCTTCTTGCCGCATCCCCTTTTATTCCCTTGCCTTCGATGTAATAATTATAAAGAAGAGGGAATATAATATTGGGTTCTACAAATTCCCCGTCTTCGTCAAGCACGCCGTATCTGTCGGCATCTCCGTCCGCCGCAAGCCCTATGGCTATTTTTCCCGATTTATTTTTATTGTATTCTTTAATCAACCTACCCATTTCTTTTAAATTCTTTGCGGACGGGTCGGGCGCGAAACCCGGCGCGAAAAAAGCGTCTCTTTCCTGATATATTTCTTTAAATTCATAGCCTGCCTCTCCCAGAATATTTCCTATCATACCATTGGAAGTGCCGTGCAAAGATGTAATAAACGGATAAATGCCGCGGCTGTT
>JAJXXD010000068.1 GCA_021781285.1 bacterium
AATTAAAAGAAATCCTTCTTAAGATAGCGGGCGGTTATGCGATAGGCGATATAATTAAAAAACAGGCGTCGAGAAAAGCGCCTCTTCCTTTCATAACAAGTACTCTACAGCAGGAGGCCGCAAAAATATTGCGGTTTCCCGTTAAAAAAACAATGTCCGTCGCCCAAAAACTATACGAAGGGATAGAACTCGGCTCAGTGGAAGGCGTCAGCAATAAACCTATGGGGCCTTTAGGCCTTATTACATATATGAGAACCGATTCTACAAGAATTTCCGCCGAATCAGAAGGACATGCAAAAGAATTTATAAATAATACTTACGGTTCCGATTATCTTTACGATAAATCGGGCATTAAAAGAAAAGGGAAGGCTGCGGCCGAAGCGAAAAAGGTTCAGGACGCCCATGAAGCGATAAGACCCACCAATATATTGCTGACGCCCAGAAAAATTAAAAACTATCTGACCCCCGACGAATACAAGCTTTATAACCTTATATGGACTTATTTTACCGCTTCTTTGATGAGCGAAAGCATTTACGACCAGTATAGCCTAACCGTAAAAGGGCTATACGAAGAGCCGAAAAATACCAAAAAAACCGAATACGGTTTTAAAACAACGGAAAGTATTTTGAAATTCGACGGATTCCAAAAAGTTATAAACGAAAACCTTAAGAATAAAGAGGATTCTGATGACGAAAATGAAGCGCCGCCGGAAAAATCTTCATCATCGATAATAAAAATATTCGAACTTCTTTCAAAAGGCGACCCTGCCTCGGTAAAAAAAGTCGATACCCTTCAGCATTTTACTTCCCCCCCTCCCAGATACACCGAAGCAAGCTTGGTCAAAGCCTTGGACGAAAACGGTATAGGCAGGCCTTCGACATATCAGAGCATAATAGCAAACATAAAAACAAAAGATTACGTTGCTATGACTACTGAATCGGCGGATGTATCAAAAAAAGGCGGCTCCACCCAAAAATTTAAACCTACCGAATTGGGAATGACCGTTTCGGATATATTAAAGGCAGGATTTTCAGATATAATAAATTTAAAGTTTACGGCAAATATGGAAGTCGGATTAGATAATATCGAAAACGGATTGATTAACAAAAACGACCTGTTGACCGATTTTTACGATAAATTTATGAAAAGCTTTAAAGACGCTAAGGTTAATATTAAAAACATAAAAGGCTCGTCTGAACCGACCGATATAATTTGCGAAAAATGCGGAAAACCCATGGTGATAAAAATGGGCAGATTTGGGAAATTTCTTGCATGCAGCGGATATCCGGAGTGCAAAAATACGAAAGAACTTCCAAAAGACAATGCGAATAACGAAGGCAATACCGCGGACACGGAAGAAACCGGCGAGATTTGCGAAAAATGCGGAAAACCCATGATAATAAAAGCTGGCAGATACGGCAAGTTTCTTTCATGCAGCGGATATCCGGAGTGCAAAAACATAAAACCCATACCGGTCAAGTTAAATAAATCCAAAATTCCGTGCCCGACGGGATGCGGCGGCTACCTTGTGGAAAAAAGAACGAAAAAGGGCAGAAAGTTTTTCGGATGCTCCAGTTACCCTAAATGCGATTATGCCGCTTGGACGTTACAGCCGGAAAAGGCAAAATAACGATTGATTTAATTTAAAATTTAAAATATTATTGTTAAATATTAAATTAATTAATATGAATTAAAGGGGTGTTATTATGTCAAAAGATCTTTCTCGGTCTATTAAAGACGTATCCATTAAAACAAAAATTATCGTTCCGCTCTTATTACTGGTCATCATTCCGATTGCGTTAATTGCCTACAATACTTACAATCTTCAAAAACGGCTAACTATATCTTTGACGAAGCACGATGCTATAATTACGGCAAAAACTACGCTTTCAAGTCTCAATGCGATGATGCTTAACGGAACTATTATGAAAAAAAAGGACAGAAGACAGCTTTTTTCTATTTATAAAAAAATTACAGGGATAAAAGGATTTAAGGTTATCAGAGGGAATATCGTAAATATGGAATTCGGAAAAGGGCTTAGGGAAGAAATGGCTAATTCTACGTTTGACGATAAAATATTAAACTCGAACAAAACTCAAACAAAAATTATTTCTAAAAACGGTATGCCGTATGAACTGATGGTGGGCGTGCCTTTTATAGCGAAAACAAATTCCAGAGGTATAAACTGCCTTATGTGCCATACAAAAGCTTCGTCCGGAGATATTTTAGGCGGTATTAAGCTGGTTTATTCCTTGAAGCCCCTCAGAAATTCGCAGAGTATTTTTATTGAAGAAACTTTAATTATTGCAGTAATTTTCATCGTTCTGATTATCTTATTCCTTTATTTCATTATAAAAAGTGCAATAATTAAACCAATAGCAAAAATGTCGAAGCTTGCGGACGAAATATCCAAGGGTCATTTTGAAGAAGAGATTGCGCACCCCAGAAACGACGAAATAGGTTCTCTCGCAAAATCTTTCAACCGAATGGAGATAAGTTTAAAAAAGGCTATGGAACTTTTAAAGCGGGGCAGGGAATAGATATTATAATATCCAATAATATAAAAAAGATAAATCAAATGGTTAAAACGGCCGCCGAAAAGAGCGGCCGTAATTTCTCAGATATTACTATACTGG
>JAJXXD010000213.1 GCA_021781285.1 bacterium
TTTTACGTTTAATATATTAAGACTATATAATACGCATATTTCTTATGGATTTCAGTTAATTTTATTTATAGCTTTATTTTTAGGTTTTGCTATAAAAATACCCCTTTTTCCTTTTCATACATGGCTTCCCGATGCGCATACCGAAGCTCCAACTGCCGGCAGCGTCATACTTGCCGGCGTTTTATTAAAATTCGGCGTTTACGGATTTTTCAGGTTTGCCATCCCCCTTTTGCCGTCGGCGGCTTTCGCGCTTGCGCCTTTTGTCATTATTCTCGGAGTCATAGGAGTTCTTTACGGGGCGTTTGTTTCTATAGTACAGAAAGATTTAAAAAGATTAGTCGCATTTTCGAGCGTTTCGCATATGGGCTTTATAATGTTAGGGCTGTTTGCAATGTCTGCGATTAGCGTAGATGGTTCCATTCTCCAGCTTCTAAACCATGGAATTACCACCGGAGCCCTGTTCCTGTTTGTCGGAATGCTTTATGAAAGAATGCACACGAGGCAGATTAAAGATTTTGGCGGTATCGCAAAAAAAGCTCCTATCCTTACGACGTTTTTTATGATATCGGTTCTTGCATCCGTCGGGCTTCCGGGGCTGAACGGGTTTATAGGAGAATTTTTAATATTAATCGGCTCGTTCCATAGTTATCCAGTCTTGACGATTATTGCCACAAGCGGCATTATTTTTGCCGCCGTTTATTTATTATGGATGTTTCAGAGAGTCATGTTTCAGGATATTACCAATCCCGCGGCAGAAAGTTTCGAAGATATGAATTTAAGAGAAATTATTACGATTTTGCCTTTGGTTGCCCTAATGTTTTTAATAGGATTTTATCCTATGCCGTTTTTGGAAAGAATAGATCCTACCGTTTTACATTTTTTATCTATGATAAACCATCACAAGGCTGTTTATAATGCAATTAAATTAAAGGCGGGGTTGTCCAATGCATAATGTGCCTTATATATACGGAATTAATTTCTTGGAAAAAAGTATGCTCGGCATTATACCTGAAGCCGTAATTATAATATTTGCTTTTATGGTTCTTTTTCTTACCTTTTTCGAAAAACTTGCAAAAAGGAAAAATGCTTATTATCTCTCTTTAATAGGTATAGGTTTTTCCATGCTTTACGTATTAATGCTTTCAGGCAGGAATATATACGGTTTTTACGGGTCGATCGTATTTAATAGTTTTGACGTATTTTTATTTATCGCTATTCTTTTTTCCGGCATGTTTACCGTCTTGATGTCGAAAGATTATATGGAAAATTCCGAGATGCCCGTGCCGGAATATTACAGCCTTATTCTTTTCGGACTCTCGGCGATGATGTTTTTAGTATCGTCCAATAATTTGATAATGGTATTTTTATCCATAGAATTTATGTCTATATGCGCCTATATACTTACGGGATATATTAAGGGTAATACAAGAAGCACCGAAGCGGCGCTTAAATATTTTATACTCGGGGCTTTCGCATCGGCGTTTTTACTTTTCGGCGCGGTTTTTATTTACGCATCTACCGGACATTTAAACTTGTACGGCATACATTCATTTTTAGAAAATATTTCTTATGCAGGTTCGATTAGCCATAGCGGCGGCATGGGAATTAAAGTATATATTTCAGTCGGGCTGATTCTATTTTTAGTAGGACTGGCTTTCAAAATGTCGTTATTTCCGTTTCATTCATGGACGCCCGACGCTTACGACGGCGCTCCTACCCCGATAACGAATTTTATGGCGACGGGAATAAAGATAGCGGCCCTCGCTGTTTTTTTGCGAATTTATTCGCTTATTTATAATTTCAATATTATGAATTTTAACGATATATTATGGCTTCTTGCAGTTTTTTCCATGACGTTCGGAAATATAGCCGCTCTTTTATCTTCAAATATAAAAAGGCTGCTGGCATATTCGTCTATAGCCCAAGCGGGTTATATTCTCGTCGGCATTATAGGAGGCGGGTTTTACGGCTATTCTGGAACGCTGTTTTATCTGTTCTCATATATTTTTATGACGGCCGGAGCTTTTGCCGTTGTCGTTATATTTGAAAATTCCGATATAATTTCATTGGATATTAAAAGATATTCCGGAATAGGATATAAATATCCGTTCATCGCCGCCTCTATGGCGTTTTTTTTATTATCGTTTGCCGGAATACCCGTAACCTCAGGATTTATGGGGAAATTTTACGTATTTTCTTCAGCCGTTAAATCCGGTTATAACTGGTTAGTAGTAATTGCTCTTTTAAACAGCGCTTTTGCGGCCTTTTATTATATTAAGATAATCGTTAAAATGTACATGCCCGATAAAGAGTCTGTAGGCGTTATTCGCGGCGCAATCGATGACGGATTAATGATTACAATTATAATTTGTTTAATTTTAACTCTGCTTATGGGAGTATATCCTCAAATATTTATTAATTTTGCGAATAATTCAGCCGATTCGTTATGGAGAATATAACTTATTATGCCCCGGCTAAGATTAATTTTTCTCTGAGAATAGGCAGAAAAGAGCCCTCCGGTCTTCATAAAATCCATTCCATCATGAGAAGAATCGGTATAACCGATAAAATTTCTTTCAAGATTACGGAAAACGGTTATAAAGTTAAAGTCTTTCCGGGT
>JAJXXD010000112.1 GCA_021781285.1 bacterium
TCTATGTATATATTTAACGCTTCCGCATAATGCCCCTGGGACTCGTAAATTCCGGCAAACGTCTTTGTTTTAGGTTCTAATGCCATAATGTATTATTTTTATCACACAGGCTTATGTTTAGTCAAGCAAATTAATATGCCAGAATCCCGATTTAGAAATTTTTATATATGAATTACCTGAATTACTTAATCCCGTCATTGCGGGCGCACTTTTCCGTCATTGCGAGCGCAAGCGAAGCAATGACGAGTTCTCGCAATGACGGAACATTAGAATTTATTAAATATTTTCTAAATCGGCATTTGGGATGTGTTTTATTTAAATCTCGTTTATAACCGCCTGCTTGATTTTTCTTATATAAAGCGGATTCCTAATCTTGCCCCCCTGGTCATTTTTTACGTAAAACGTGTCAAATGCCTTATTCCCCTGAGTCGTTATCTTCGATGCAAATATATTTATGTCAAAAACGTTAAAAATTCTTCCTATGTCGTATAAAAGCCCTTTTCTATCCAGAGCCTGAATTTCTATTACCGTAAACTCGCCGCTTATATTATTATAAATTTCCACCGAATTTGAAACGCGGGGTCCGCTCTTTTTATATAAACTTTCGCTCTTTCTCTTATTTTTGAGCATATCTTCGAGCGATATATTGCCGTTAAACACGTTAAAAAAGGTATTCCGCAGTTTATGCCAGTCGATATCCCCGTCAACTTTTTTATATATATGATTTACGAAAAAGGTATCGATAAACTTTCCGTCTTTTCTTGTATTAATATCTGCGCTCATTATATTAAAGTCAAAATAAGAAAGTACCCCCGTTATATCGGAAAACATAGTCTTTTTATCCTCGCCGCAGATAATTATCTCGTAATAATCTTCGCCGATATGCGGTTTTGCCACGAAATTAAACCTGTGTCCCGGCGTAATTTTTGAAAATAATTTTAAATGCAAAAGGATATTTTCTGAACTTTCTCTCGTTAAATACTTATTAGAGGAATAAAATTGATTTACGAAACCAGTTATAAATCCATTTAGGTCTTTAATACCTTTAAGAAAATTATAGCCTCTTTTACCTTTTAAGTTTTTTGCGGTTTCGCTTACATTCTCAATGTAATACATGTCGCTTTTAAAATACTCTTCGGTATTCTTTAAATACGATAAAGTCCTGTCGAAAAGCTCCGTCAAAAGCATTTTCCGCCATGAGTTAAATCTCGTCTTTGAAACCGCCATAGAATCGCAGATACTGACGATAAAAAGCAGTTTTAATCTCCTTGCGTCCTTAACCATGCCTGCAACGGATTTAATAGTCGCCGGGTCGTGAATATCCCTTCTTTCGGACGTAAGCGGAAGAAGAAAATGGTTTAATATCAAAAATCCTATGCAGTCTTGGACGCTCTCGCTTAAACCGAGCCTTTTTGCAACCTTTACGGCTATCCTGGACCCTATGGCTTCATGATGTGCGGAATACCCTTTGCCGATATCGTGAAGCAAAAGCGAAAAATTTAAAATAAACATATCTTCGGCGCTTAAATCTTCAAATGTTTCTCTAAGGTCTCCGTTAATTTTAAAATTAGCCGTATTCTCCAAATAATAGACGCCGTTAAGCGAATGCGCATCGACCGTATAGATATGATAAACGTCGTTGGTGGACAGGGAATCTATTTTTTCGAATTCGGGGATTAACGCGCTTAATATTTTTGTTTCATGCATTAGCAGCAGAGTCTGATAAACTCTTTTTTTGTTTTTTAGAAGGTTTATAAAAAAATCCTTTGCAAAATCGCTGTTCTTAATATTTTTCCTGTATTTTTCTCCGCTTATTTTTAAAAGGTTGACGGATTCCGTGCTAAGCCTGTAACCGGAGGATTGATATATATTCAGCAGATTAAATATATTTTTAGCGCCGGATAAAAAAAGCTCTTTGTTCCGCACGGCAATAAAGCCGTTTTCTAAATACAGGTTGTTTTCTATAATAATACCGGTTTTTTCGTTTTCTTTATGCCTGCTTATAAGCATCCTCGGTTTTATGAGAAGGTTTATGACGAGCTTAGATATATTGTGTATATTCTTAGCGTTTAAATAATAGTCGTGCATAAAATACTCTACCTTGTCTAAAAACTTTCCGTCCTTGTAGTAAAAAGCTTTAGCGACATTTTCCTGAATATCGAAAGTAAGCTTATCGACCTTTTTTTGCGCAAGCAGATGCATCATTATTCTTGCCTTTAAGATGAATTTTTTTCCGTCGTAAAGATTGGCGATATCTTCTTTACTCAAAGAGCTGTCCATTTTTTTAACCCCTAATGCTTCCATTATCCTTGTTTCGACAGCATAGGCATCGGCATCGGTTTTAACATCGGCGGACGGAAACGGCAGGGATTCCCCCGTTGCTAAATAATAGACCCACTCGCAGTAAGAATAATCCCTTAAACCGCCTATGCCTTCCTTAACGTCCGGTTCCAGAAGAAATATGTCGTTATCCGACATAACGTTAATTAGCCGCCTTCTTCTTAAGTTCTTCATAAGTTCTACCAAAAAAACCGATTTTGCGTCTATTTTTTTAAAACCGTTTTTGAACCCGTCGTATAAATCTTTATTTCCGGCGATATATCTCGTATTTATA
>JAJXXD010000124.1 GCA_021781285.1 bacterium
TAAACGTTAAATACGGCTTCAGGTCATATACCAACATTAAAGTAGGCGAAAAGACGAATGTCTCTTATCTGACTAAAAATCAGAAACCCGTAAAGCTTCCTTTCACGATAAGGCTTGATAATTACCGGACAAAATACTACAAGGACGGCATACCGAAGTCTTATATAAGTAAAATCAGCATAATTAAAAATCATGTAAGCGTCGCGGAAAAAAATATCAAGGTCAACCATCCTTTTACATACGACGGTATAACCATATATCAGGCAAGCTACGGACATTATAAGCCTACCGCCGCCGAGCTTTTAATAGGCAGTTTAAAAAACCGCAAATCAGAAAAGGTCGTTTATGCTGAATTCGGCAAATTATACGATACCGGAATAAATAATATAAAATTCAGGTTTATACCGTATAAACACCCCAAAAGGGATGAAATCCCCTTCTTTATAGAATTAAGCAATAAGCGGATATTGAAATTTAACGTCCTGCCGTCTAAAAATAAAAGCATGCCGTTAATATTCGCTGAATATCATGACGCGGTTTTTCTTTATAACGGCGTAAAGAACTATTACTACAGCGGCGTGGAAATAACAAAAAACGCCTACACTTCCGTCATATGGGTCGGTTCTATAATGCTGATAATCGCTCTGTTCTTCTCGTTCTTTTTCAACCACGTAGAGACGTGGGTCAAATTAACGGACTCGAAGGACGGTAAAAAAACTCATATGGAAATACTTGCGGTTCCTAAAAAGAAATTTGAATCGTTCTATAAAAATTTTAATAAAATAATTGCTAAAATTAAAAAAGATTTAATAAAATAATTATGATTTCTGCCAACGTATCCGTCCTTGACGGCTCTTTATATTTTACGATTTCTTTGCTTTTTGTACTTGCGTCTTTTGCCGGATATTTTATTTTTTTATTCACCGGAAACAAAACTATCTCAAAAGCATCGTTCGGCGTTTTAATCGCAGGATTTATAATTCAGACGGCGGCATTTATTATAAGATGGATTTATGCCTATAAAATAGGCATCGATACTCCGCCTTTAGTTGACCTTTACGATTCGATGGTATTTTTTGCCTACGTTATCATATTCGGGTTTATTTTAATAAGAATTTTCTTCGATTTCGATGCGCTGGGCTTTATAATAACCCTTGTCGCCTCGCTTGCCCTAGCGTTTGCTTCTTTTTCTCCTATTGCTCCAAGCGCGGTCGAACCGACTATTCCGGCTCTTCAAAGCTACTGGCTGATTTACCACATTATGACGCTGTTCGTATCTTACGGGGCTTTCGGAGCTTCGTTCGGGTTAGGAATACTTTATCTGATTAAGATTAAGAGCGATAAGAAAAATAAAAAAAACGGCGGGTTTTTAAGCCTCCTGCCGCCTTCAAATATTATAGAAGAAGCGATTTATAAAGTAATAGTATTCGGGCTTGTTTTTCTAACCGCGGGTATCGTCATCGGCGCGGCATGGGCGGACAGCGCATGGGGCGGCTACTGGAGCTGGGACCCTAAAGAAACTTGGTCGCTTATTACGTGGCTTACTTATGTTCTGTTTATTCACGCAAGATTTACAAAGGGCTGGGGCGGTAAGAAAATGGCGTGGATTGCCGTCATAGGGTTTGCGGTCGTCATATTCTGCTATCTCGGAGTCGATTTAATCATTCCCGGACTACATTCGTACGCAACACCGGGCTCGACACCGATTTTATAATATAAATTATTAATTAGAGGTTATTAATTTGTTTAAAGCGAGTGTTTTGCCTTTTAGGCCTTATATTTACGACGTTCAATCCGCCGGAGAAATTAAGAATTTAACGGCTCCGCCGTACGACGTGATAAGCAAAGAGCTTCAGGACGACCTTTACGAAAGGTCGGAATACAATATCGTCCGGCTTGAGTTCGGAAAGGAATCTGACGGCGACGACGAGGCGGAAAATAAATATACGAGGGCGGCGCTGTTATTTAAGGAATGGATAGACAAAGGCATACTAAAAAGGGAAACTAAAAATTCAATTTACGTTTACGCTCAAACATTTACCATAGACGATGTTTCATACGAAAGAATAGGTTTTTTATCTCTTTTCCGGCTGCCCGAAACAAAAGAAAACGGGTCTATTTACGGTCACGAAGCCACTCTTTCCAAGCCGAAAGAAGACAGATTCAAGCTTATGGAAGCCGCAAACGCCAACTTCAGCCCTATTTTTTCCGTGTTCGAGGATAAAAATTCCGCCGTTTTAAATATTTTAAAGAAATCCATAGATGACGGAGCCGGTAAAGCCAAAAAACTTTTCGATTTCATAGACGAAAACGGCATAAAAAACGTTCTATACAGGCTTGAAGACGAAGGCGTTATAGCGCATATTCAAAGCGAAATGGCGCATAAGCCGGTTTATATAGCCGACGGACACCATAGATTCGAAACCTGTATTAACTTCAGAGACTACGTTAAAAAAGAGGGTCTAGAGAAAAAAGGAATTAACGCGGATTCCTGTCTTATGTATTTTGCGCCTTCAAATCAGGACGGACTCGTTATCCTGCCGACGCACAGGGGCATAAAAGGAAAAAATATAGATATAGAAAACTTGCTCGAAAGGATAAAAGAGGATTT
>JAJXXD010000082.1 GCA_021781285.1 bacterium
CGCTCGAAGGATAAAACTGCCCCGATGGAGGATTATTTGTAGTATAAGTTGTCGTCTGAGTTTCTCCGTAAGTATTCCCGTAACCCATCGGCACCGAAGCCACGCCGAGTTCGTAATAATGTCCCGGGGACGGCTGAAGTTTAACGTTCACCTGCGAAACAGAGCCTTTGCTCCTTGCGAGATACTGGGAATTCATATTTACCTTAACCTGAAATTGGCTGTATCCGCCGACTAAATTATTAATGCCTTTGAGTGAGCCGTTCAGGTTGTCATACACCGAATTTCTGTTGACTAACCTGCCTATAGTTCCCTGACCGCTATTGATTTTAGAGGAAATTCCATACAGCTCGTTTAAAGTAAGTTTTAATTTTTTTGTATCGGCATTTATATTTTTAAGGCTGTCGTTAATATTGCCTCTATTTTTAGCGACGATATAATTCAGATTTTTAGAAAGCCCTTTTATATTTTCGGTAATGGCGGGAAGTTCTTTTTTTAGATTATACGATATGGAATCGAAATTATGAATAGTCCTGGTAATAGCGGCATCATTCCGCACCGTTAAACCGTTTATATTTTTCGAAATAGAAGCAAAATTGGACAGAATTACATTCACGTTTTGCTGGTTTACATACACAAGCCTGTTTAAATTTCTCGAAAGGGTCGCGATATTGTGAAGTATAGCCTTTATGTTTTCTTCCCCCGTCTTTGTCCCTATCGAATTTTTTAACGATTTAGAGACTTTTTCCAGATCGCCTGCGGTCTTAGAAAATTTCATAATAAGTCCCGACATGCTTTGGGGAGACATTTCGCTTCTTATAACTTCGCTGTTTAAAGATTCTTTAGTTTTGGACCCGGCCTCTCCGCTGACCGGCGATATAGATATATAGGCTTCTCCAAGCAGGCTCATCGACCTTATAGACGCAACATATTGCGGATAAACCTTATACTCGGTTCTTATGGACATATAAACCCTGGCCAGTCCTTTTTCCAGACTAATTTTTTCTACCGTTCCTATTTTTATTCCCGCCATTGTAACGGGAGTTCCTATGCCGATGCCGTTTGCAGATTTAAAATATGCGGAAATAGTGTATGCCGGCGGTTTAAATAGTTGAATTTTTCCTACCTTTACCGAAAAATAGGCAAGTATAAGCAATACTATGGCGACGAAAATGCCTACTTTTGTTTCTTTATTTATATTCATAGTAAAGAAATTAAATTAAATTAAAATTGGACCTTCCATGCTTCCGGATATAAACTGTTTTACTACGGGATTATTTGAATTCTTGAACTCTTCCGGCGTCCCCGATTCTATAATTCTGCCTTCGTAAAGCATTGCAATAACATCTCCGGTTTTGAAGGTTCCCGATATATCGTGGCTTATAATTATTCCCGTAAATTTAAATTTATTATGCATAGATATAATTAAATTATTAATAACGTCCGACATAACCGGGTCAAGTCCGGTAGTCGGTTCATCGAAAAGCATTATTTCGGGATTAAGTATTAACGCCCTCGCAACCCCGACCCTTTTTCTCATTCCTCCTGAAATCTCGGACGGCATCTTACTATCCTGCCCTTCTAACCCTACATCTTCTAGGACAGAAAATACCCTGTCTTTTATTTCTTTTTCGGAAATCTTGAGATGCCGCCTGAGCGGAAACGCCACATTTTCAAACACGGTTAAAGAATCTAGAAGCGCTCCGTCCTGAAATACCATCCCGAATTTTTTTCTTATTTCGTTAAGTTCCTTTTTTTTTAAGGCATTTATATCTATGCCGCCGATTAAAACCTTTCCGGAATCAGGCTTCATAAGCCCGATTATGTGCTTCAGCATTACGCTTTTTCCGCCGCCGCTTCTGCCTATAACAACCGTTATTTGTTTTTCGCCGAACTCGATGTCTAAATCGTCTAAAACTTTTACGCCGTTAAATGACTTTGACAACCGTTGCAAAACAATCATAGCAAATGATTAATGAAATTAATAAAAATGTAGTGAATTAAACGTATTAAATTATATCAATATAAATATCAATATATATTTTATAATTATATATCCCGTCGTTTAATTAATCAATTAATAATGCGGTAAAAAATGTAAAAATTACTTAAAAAAGAATCGACGTCAGTAAATAATCCGCAAAAAGAATATAGACCGAGCTCAATACGACCGCCTGAGTAGTAAACCTTCCCACTCCTTTTGCGCCTCCGGTAGTCTGAAAGCCTTTAAAAGTACTTATTACCGCAAGTATCGCCCCGAAAAAAACGGATTTCAATAAACCGTTATATATATCGCTCAGTTCAATATACTGATATATCTTTTCGATATAAGTAATATGATTAAGTCCCAAAAAATATACGTAAACTACGTAACCGCCTATTATGCCTATCAAAGAGCATAAAACGGCCATTACCGGAAGCATAGCCATTGCGGCAAGTATCCTCGGCACGGAAAGAAAATAATACGGGTCCACCGCCATGACTTCGAGAGCGTCTATCTGCTCGGTGACTTTCATGGTTCCTATTTCCGATGCCATAGAAGAACCGCATCTTGCCGTAATCATAAGGGCGGTAAGAACCGGACCCAGCTCTCTTACCATAGATAAT
>JAJXXD010000098.1 GCA_021781285.1 bacterium
TCGGTTTCCAGAAATATCTGCCCGTCCGTAATTGATATAACATTGGTGGGAATATACGCGGACACGTCTCCCGCCTGAGTTTCGATTATAGGAAGGGCCGTCAGCGACCCCCCGCCATGCGCATCGTTTAATTTGGCCGCCCTTTCCAATAGCCTTGAATGCAGATAAAAAACGTCTCCGGGATATGCTTCTCTGCCCGGAGGTCTCCTTAGAAGCAGTGAAAGTTCCCTGTACGCAACTGCATGCTTCGATAAATCGTCGTATATTATAAGGCAGTGCATGCCGTTGTCTCTAAAATATTCTCCCATAGTAGCCCCCGTATATGGGGCAAAATATTGAAGCGCCGCCGGATCGCTCGCGTTAGCCGCTATTATCGTAGTATATTCCATAGCTCCGGCGCTCGTTAAGCGGTCATAAATAAATGAAATACTCGATTGTTTCTGTCCTACCGCGACATATATGCAATAAACTCCCGAACCTTTCTGATTCAGTATGGTATCTATCGCTATCGCGGTTTTTCCGGTCTGCCTGTCGCCTATAATAAGTTCTCTCTGCCCTCTTCCTATGGGTATTAAAGCGTCTATTACTTTAATTCCGGTATATAAAGGCTCGTTGACTTTCTTTCTCTGCACTATGCCGGGAGCTTTTTTTTCAATTGCGGAGTATTTATCGGCTTTAACAGGATTCTTCCCGTCGATAGGCCTTCCAAGTCCATCGAGAACTCTTCCTATAACTCCCATCCCAACGGGAACTTCAGCTATATTGCCCGTTCTTTTTACGATATCGCCTTCTTTGACTAAAAATTCTTCCCCCAATATAACAACGCCTGCGTTGTCTTCCTCTAAATTTAAAACATAGCCGTAAACATCCGGAGAAAATTCAAGCATCTCGCCTATCATCGCATTTTTAATCCCGTATATTTTTGCTACGTTATCTCCCACCGATAAAACAACGCCGACTTCGCTTATATCGATATTTTTCGTATAAGATTCTATCTTGCTTTTTATGATATCGGTAATTTCCGAAGCCTTAATCGCCATAAATAAACGCCCCTTGTTTTAAATAATTATAAAGATTATCCGCCTGCGTTTTTATACTGCCGTCGTACAATATATTTTCTATATTTATTATATAGCCGCCTATTATTTTTTCATCAACTTCCGCAGATATGGCAACGGTTTTATTCAAAGCTTTTTCTACAATACTCTTTATTTTGCTTTTTTCTCCCTGTTCTAATTCTTTTGCGGAAATGACGTTAACCCTTGATATATTTAAAAAATTATCTCTTAAAACCGAATACTCGTCGAAAATTTTCGGCAGATACCCAGTCCTTTCGTTTTCTATTAGAAGATGAATAAAATTTATGAAATATGTGCTTAAGGATAGCTCTTTGCTTAATAAATCGATAACCTCGAATCTTTCGTTTTTGCCTATATACGCCTGCGCTAAAAATTCTTTCAGGCATACCTTGTCGTAACAGAAACTAATGAAATTATTAAGGTCGCTAAAAATTTCCTCGACTGTGCCGGAATCGGCGGCAATCTCAAAGAGAGCGGCGGCATATCGCTTACTTATTAGATTGTTTTGCAAATGCGTCCTCTTGAAGTTTAAGAAAATTATCGTTTATTCTACTATAAGCTTCGGCGGACATTTCTTTTTGCAAAATATCGTTAACGGCTTTAAAAGACATATCCAGAGCATCTTCGAATAATCGTTTTTTTTGATTGTCTATTTCCGATTTAGCCTGTTTTATATAGCTATCCAAAATTTTATCGGCGGACGCCCGCGCATTTTGTATAATGCCGTTCTTTTCGATTTCGGCTTCTTTTACCGCTTCTCTTTTAATGTCTTCTATCTCCTTCTTAACTTCCGCAAGGCTTATTTTGGCTTCTTCATAGATATCCTTAGCTTTTTTTTCGTATTCTTCGGCTTTAGATAGAGACGATTCTATGTCGTTTTTTCTTCTGCCGAAAAAGGGAGCGCCGTATTTTACGTACACATAAGCAATTCCTATTGCAAGTAAAATCGTGTCGAATATCCGCCAAAAAATATTCATATATTTATTCTAAAATTTTTTTACAGATTAAATTTGCAAGTTCTTCGGACCTTGACTCATAATAATCTATTATAGACTTTTTTTCTTCGTTGAAATCTTTAATCATGCCGTCTAATTTTAAAGATGCATCCTTTTTTGCGGAAGAAATGATAAGAACGGCTTCTGCTGAGCCGTCTTTGCGGTAAGTTTCTTTTATTTTATTGACTTCAATTTTTAATTTATTTTTTTCCTGCTCTTCATCTCGATTTAATTTATCCGTTAAGCCTTCGAAGTTTTTTTGGTTTTCATTATTGGAACCTATAATTTCATTTCTCTTTTTTAAAATATCTCTTACGGGTTTAAATAAAAAAAGATTTAAAAGATAGGTAAATATCAGAAATGCGGCGGCTTCGAATAAAAGCCCCTGCCACGTTATAATTAATTCCGTCATACGATATTTATTTTTATATTTATTTTTATATCATTTTATTATATCAAAACCCGAAAAAATATCAATTTTAATTTATATTTATCTATTAACATTTTTTAATTTTATGATAATAT
>JAJXXD010000142.1 GCA_021781285.1 bacterium
GATTTATTTTTTTTGCTCTGTTTTCCCGCAAGCCCAAGAAAAAAAATAAAAATAACGAAAAATAAAACTGCGCCTAAAAACAAAAATATATACATCGGCAGGTCGGGACTGAGTTTTTCCAACCCTCCCGATATAATCCAGAAAAGAAACGACGACGACGCCAAAATCACTAAAATAGACGCCGATATTATTTTTAAAAAATAAATATGCTCTTTTTTTAACGGCATTCTTCACCCTGTTTTATCCTGAATCCGTTAATGAAATCGATATAATTCATAACATTTTTCCCTTCAGGTTTAAGCTTAAAAAGCCGTATATAAACTCCTTTCTTAACGGTTGAAACCAGCAGTCCTGATTTGTTTGCGCTTATTATAATTCCCGGCGGCAATGCGTTCATTTCGTTTTTTAAATTTTCTTGAGAATACAGGGGATAATCAGCATAATCGCAGTAATCGAATATTGCATGTTCTCCGGCATTATCGAAGCATTTTTCTTTTATTTCCTTATCTTTTTCATCGGCGATTAATCCAGCCTCTATAATTTTAATTTTTTTGTTCCCGAAAACAAAAAAAGCCCCGCCTGCTTCCGTAAAAGCCCTCGTTTTAGCATAAATCTCTAAAGGGTCGTCAAAGAAAAAATCTACTTTTAGTTCGTCCGGTTCTATTAATTTCGTTAAAGAGAAAGAACCGGAATAATCGGAAGATATCGAATCCTGCGGTAATCCGCATTTATGAATATTTATTTTAAGTTTAGAAACCGTCTTGATAACTTCCGCCAGTAAAAATGCGCCGGATAAAGACAGCCTTTTATAAAGGTCCGGGAAATATTCGTTTTTATCTATATCCGTTCTTTGCTGGGCTATTATGGGTCCGGTATCTACGCCTGAATCTAAAGCCATTATCGAAACTCCGCTGAATTTCATTCGTTTTAATATCGCATAATGAATCGGGCTTGGACCTCTCAGGTCGGGCAGCAAAGAAGGATGAAGATTTAAAACGCCGTATTTTGGAATATTTAATATTTCCGCAGGAAGAATAATTCCAAAAGCTACAACGATAATTAAATCTAAATCTAAAGATTTTAAAAAATCTATCTCTTCAGTATTATTTTTTAAGTTTTTGGGGGTTCTGACGTTTATTCCGCGTTCTATCGCCAATTTATTCACGGGGGATGCCGCAAATTCTTTTTTTTTATTATTCCAGACCGGCGGTTTGGTATAAACCGATTTTAAACTGATTACATTTAACTTTTCTAATTCCGCGATATGGGACAAAGATTCTGACGCTATTTCCGGAGTCCCCATAAATACGGCATTCAAAGAAGGCATATAGTGATTTAAATTTTAAGAAGCATAATCGGGCTCTTTTTCATGCTTTGCGGATTTTTTTTTCTTAAGCGAGGCATTATATAAAGACCGTTTTAAAGGAGAAACTTTATCTATAAACAAAATTCCGTCAAGATGGTCTATTTCATGCTGAAAAGCGACGGACAGCAAATCTTTAGCTTCAACGACAAACTCCCTGCCGGAAATATCAAGCGCTTTGACCTTTATTTCCCAAGCCCTTTCGACGTCTGCATTAAATTTAGGTATAGACAGGCACCCTTCTTCATAAGAGGTCTTTCCTTCTTTAAAAATTATTTCGGGATTAACGGCTATTATTAAATCTTTATTGGCTGTCAGTATATCTGCTTCGCCAAGAGAACACGGCTTGTTTTTGTCCGATTTCCTGCTGACGTCTAAAACGATTATGCGCTTATCTATTCCGGTCTGGGTTGCCGCAAGTCCGATGCCGTCGGCTTTATACATAGTATAAACAAGGTCTTTAATTAAAGGAATGTCGCCGGAAATTTCGCCTGCGTTTAAAGTGCGAGCTTTTGTTCTTAGTTTTGGGTCCGGGTATTCTAATATTTTAAGAAATTGCATTGCAGTGCTAATTAAATTAATTACCGCTACCTATTTTATTAAAATTAAAATTCTTTTCATAAATAACCAGCCCGTGAAGAGTTAAAGGGAGATTATATAGATGTTCCGTTGCCGCATAAGGCAATTCATGCTTGACGGGTTGAGGAGGAACTTTTAATGCGGCAAAACCGGCGGGAATATTCTTTCTTTTTACTCTCAGAATCGGACCGTGTTTTAAAGGCTGCGGTATCTCGCTTTGAGGCGTTATGCTAAACATCCCGTTAATTTTTTTGGAATCGAACCATATGCCTTTGTCCCAAAAATAGTAAGTCTTGTTATAATAATAATAAACTTTTTGATTTTTTTTGTTGACATAGGCTTTGAGGTTTTTAGACATTTTAAGCATTATAAACTTTTTGCTCTCGGTATAATATTTTTTAGACGGCTTCATAGCCGTTTCGGAATGCGCAAACCCAGGGATGATTATTAAAATAAAAAAAACCGCCAGCACGGCAAACCATAAACGGATTGATATGAAATTGGAACGGTTATCGTTGCACGGTACCGATTTTTTAGACATATATGCCTCTTTTTAATGTTTTTACAATTAAAAGCTTTTACTTTATTATACATTATTAATAACAAAAATCAATTTTTTTATTATGATTTTATTAAGATTTTTCTTGACTTTATAGC
>JAJXXD010000107.1 GCA_021781285.1 bacterium
AACAGGCGCTAATCCCCTGCCGCCGCTATTTTCGGCTGTATTCAATCCCGAAAAATCTATTCTGCCGGTTAAAATAACGGGCTGATTCGTTCCTAATATTTCTTCGTATTTTAAAAAGTTTTTTGGAAAAAAAACGACTTCGACGTTTGAGTTTTTATCGTTTAATATAAGCGACGCCATTTTATCGTTGTTTCTTGTTTTATGGACTTTCAGCTGATTTATGACTCCCGCCATTTTATACATGTTATCCGCCGCAGGGCGGGGCTGGCCGCGCCCGGCCTCCGGCCGCACCCGGCCTCCTTTGTCTGCGGAGTTTATATATTCAGACACTATATCTGCAACCGATTTTATCCCCAGCAGTTTTATCTTTTCTTCGTAACCGTCTAAAGGATGCCCGGAAAGATAAAATCCCAACGATTCTTTTTCGAAAGCAAGTATCGACTTTTTATCGTCCTTTTCCCCCGAAACCTTTAAATATGACTCGTCTTTACCGTGAGCGTAATTAACGTTTTCTCCGAAAGAGGCAAATAAATCGACCTGCCCGGAATCTTCTTTTTCTCTTTTGCGGACGGCTTCGTCCATTACCGCTTCTAAATTATCCAGCATCCATTTTCTCGACTCTCCGCCGATATCTAAAGCTCCGCTTTTTATCAAGTTTTCTATAGTTCTTTTATTGACTCTGCGCGTATCCACTCTCGAACAGAAATCAGATAAATCCTTAAATATTTTATCTTCACGGGTCTGCAAAATAGAATCTATCGCCGCTTTCCCAACGTTTTTAACGGCTCCCAGCCCCGTGCGAATTGCAAGCCTTCCGCCGCCTTCCGCTCCTGTTTTTACTATCGCGAATCTTTCCGCGGATTCGTTAACGGACGGAGGCAGTATTTCACAGGCGTTGATGCCGGACTTCGCCTCGTTTATTATCTTTGCCAGTTTATCGGTATTAGACATTTCGCTGGATAAAAGCGCCGCGGTAAAATGCTCCTTATAATTAGCTTTTAAATAAGCGGTCATATATGCTATATATGCGTAAGCCGTAGAATGAGACTTATTGAAACCGTATTCTCCGAATTTAACTATCAGGGAAAAAATCTTTTCCGATTTTGCCTCTTCTATTCCGTTTGTTCTGCATCCGGCAATAAATTTATCTTTCATCTGATTAATAAGTTCCGCCTGCTTTTTCCCGACGCCCTTTCTTAAAACGTCCGCCTCTCCCATAGAAAATCCCGCAAGATTGGTAGCCACTTTCATTATCTGTTCCTGATACAGCATTACCCCGTAAGTATCCTGCAAAATATCTTTCAGGGACGGATGAATATAATGTATTCTGGCTTTGCCGTGTTTCGCCTTAATAAAATCGTCAACCATGCCGCTGCCGAGAGGTCCCGGCCTATACAGAGCGACAAGAGGTATTAAATCTTCGAATGAATTCGGAATAAGTTTTTTTATTAATTCTTTCATACCGGAACTTTCGAGCTGAAAAACTCCGGTCGTATCTCCGGCGGCTAAAAGTTTAAACGCCGCCCTGTCGTTTAAATCTATGTCGTATATATTAAAATTAACGCTCTGCCCGCTTTGCCCTTCCGTTAAAATACCTGCCTTAGAATCGTTTATAAGACCGATAGCCTCGTTCATTACCGTAAGGGTTTTTAATCCCAGAAAGTCGAACTTTATGAATCCTAATTTTTCTAAGTCGGTTCCGGTGTATTGAGTGGTAATAACGTCTGTTTCTTTCGTTCCCTTGTATAAGGGCATATGGTTATGGATGGGTTCGTTAGATATGACTACTCCGGCGGCGTGCGTGCTTGCATGCCTCGCAAGGCCTTCGAGCCTTTTTGCTATTTCTATCAGTTTTTTTACCTTAGGATTTGTTTCTATTAAGCCGCGAAGTTTCGGTTCTTCTTTTACGGCATCTTCAAGAGTGATGCCGAGCGTGTTGGGGACGAGTTTGGCTATTTTATCGACCTCGGCGTAAGGCATATTTAAAGCTCTCCCCGTATCCCTTATTACGGCTTTCGCGAGCATAGTTCCAAAAGTTATTATCTGAGAAACCTGTTCTTCGCCGTACTTGCCGGCGACGTATTTAATCACCTCGTCTCTGCCGTTTATGCAGAAATCCGAGTCTATATCGGGCATGCTTATTCTTTCGGGATTAAGAAATCTCTCGAACATCAAATCGTATTTAATAGGGTCTATTTCGGTAATTTTTAAGCAGTAGGCGGCAAGACTTCCGGCGGCAGAGCCCCTGCCCGGTCCCACCGGAATATTATGTTCTTTGGCATATTTGATAAAATCCGACACTATTAAAAAATATCCGGCGAAATTAGATTTTTTTATTACCTCTATTTCCATATCTAATCTTGATTTGTAAGATTCGGGGGAACTCAAATAAGATTCGGCGGCGGCTTTGGTAGGATTTTTTATAAAAACTTCTTCAAAACCTTCCCTTGCTTCGCGTTCAAAAAAATCGGCGACCGAGGCTTCGGAAGCCGCATCGAAATTCTTGTTTCCTTTATCCTTAAACTGAGGAAAATGGTGTCCCTCTTTAAGTTTAAACGAAAAATTGCATTTATCGGCTATTATCTTAGTGTTTG
>JAJXXD010000130.1 GCA_021781285.1 bacterium
ATATTAAGATGCCTTCTTTCGATATAGTATCCAAAGCCGACCTTCAGGAGGTCGATAACGCCATCAATCAAACCGTCAAGGAAATAATAGGCAGGTATGATTTTAAAGGAACCAAAAGCGAAATAAAAAGACAGGATAATATTCTTAAGCTGCTCGGCGACGACGATTATAAACTTACCGCCTTAATAGATATACTTGAAGGAAAACTTATAAAGCGTGGAGTTTCGATAAAATTTCTGGATTTTAAAAAAAAGGAAGAAGCATCTAAAGGAATGATGCGCCAGGAAATAGAAATCAAAGAAGGAGTGGACAAAGAGTCATCGAAAAAAATAATTCAGGAAATAAAAAAAATAGCGCCTAAGGCAGGGGTGGAGAATCTTAAAGACCATTTAAGGGTTAACTCTAAATCAAGGGACGAACTTCAGGATATAATTTCCCGCTTGAAAGCTTTTCCTTTGGATATAGAGCTTGTTTATACGAATTTTAGGGATTAAATATTTGCCTAATTTTCAGGCATCAAAATTTTTTATTGCATATTTTTTATGCAAAAGATATAAATAATTTATAATTTTATGCGGTTATGTATTAAATAATTATTGGCATATTTATTGCTTTTAAATTTGCACGGGAGGAATAATGAAAAAAGTCGAGGCTATATTTAAACCGTTTAAACTTGACGACGTAAAAGAGTCGCTAAGCAAGATAGGCATTCAGGGTTTGACCGTCACGGAGGTCAAAGGATACGGCAGGCAGAAAGGGCATACGGAATTATACAGAGGGGCGGAATATGTCGTGGATTTTATACCTAAAGTCAAAATCGAAGTTATCGTTTCGGACGACAGGCTTGCTTCGGTAATAGAAGCTATAACGGCAAGCGCAAAAACCGGAAGAATCGGAGACGGAAAAATATTCGTCCTGCCCGTAGAAGACGCTATTAGAATAAGGACCGGCGAAAGAGGCGACGAAGCTTTATAATAATGTTATTTAATTTAATAAATCTTAATTTTTAAATTTTTTGGAGGAGAAATGACGGAAAATGAAGTAATGCAGTTTATCAAGGAGCAGGAGGTTCAATTCATCGACGTTAAATTTTGCGACCTTTTGGGGACATGGCAGCATTTTACGGTGCCGGCGAGCGAAATATCAAAGGACACTTTTAAAGAAGGTTTTGGGTTTGACGGTTCAAGCATAAGGGGATGGCAGGCGATAGACGCTTCCGATATGCTTATGATACCGGATGCTTCTACTGCCGTTATAGATAATTTTATAGAGGCAAAAACATTATCCTTAATATGCAATATTAAAGACCCCGTTACTGGAAAATTTTACGACAGGGATCCCCGTTATATAGCGCAGAAAGCCGAGAAATATTTAAAATCTACCGGTATTGCCGATACGGCTTATTTTGGTCCCGAAGCCGAGTTTTTTATTTTTGACGACATAAGATACGACCAGACTTCAAACAGCGGATATTATTATATCGATTCGGAAGAAGGTACATGGAATACGGGAAGAGACGAGATGCCCAATTTGGGACATAAACCGAGGAATAAAGAAGGCTATTTTCCGGCTTCCCCTATAGATACCCAAACAGATATAAGAAATGAAATGGCTCTGGAACTTCAGAATGTAGGAATAAGAGTCGAAGCCGCCCATCATGAGGTCGCCACCGGAGGGCAGGCGGAAATAGATATGAGATTTGATTCTTTAACCGCTATGGGCGATAATTTTATGTGGTTTAAATATATAATTAAAAACGTTGCAAGAAGATACGACAAGACTGCTACTTTTATGCCTAAGCCGCTTTTCGGCGACAACGGTTCCGGTATGCACGTCCATCAATCCTTATGGAAAAACGGACAGCCGCTTTTTGCCGGGAAAGGCTATGCGGGCTTATCCGAAATGGGGCTTTATTATATAGGCGGAATATTAAAACACGCAAAAGCGTTATGCGCGTTTACCAATTCAACGACTAACTCTTACAAAAGATTGGTCCCCGGTTTTGAAGCGCCGGTAAATTTTGTTTATTCATCGAGAAACAGAAGCGCCGCGGTAAGAATTCCTATGTATTCCGCTTCTCCGAAGGCAAAAAGAATCGAATACAGAACGCCGGACCCGACCGCAAACGGATATATCGCTTTTGCGGCACTGCTTATGGCAGGGTTAGACGGCATTAAAAATAAAATAAAGCCGGGCAATCCCGTGGATAAAGACCTGTTTACTTTATCAAAAAAAGAACTGAAGAATATTCCGGTTGCCCCCGGTTCGCTTGAAGATGCATTGAAGGAACTAGAAAAAGACCATAAATTCTTGCTTGAAGGCGGAGTATTTACCGAAGACTTGATACAGACATGGATTGAACGCAAAATGGAAAACGACGTCAATCCCGTTCGTATGAGACCGGTTCCTTATGAATTTGCACTGTATTACGATGCTTAATCGTTAAAAGAATTAATGTAAAGTTTATTTTAATATAAGGCGCGGCGGGCATAAAATACAATTTATGCCCGCCGTTATTTTTAGGCGCTTATCCGTTATACGGTATATTATAATGGAAAGTATTTCCGAAATATAAAGATATTAC
>JAJXXD010000038.1 GCA_021781285.1 bacterium
GGAAAACCGCTAAAATATGGTAGGCACGGGCGGTCTCGAACCGCCGACCCCTACCGTGTCAAGGTAGTGCTCTAACCCCTGAGCTACGCGCCTAAAATGAGAAGTAAATATATATTACTATCTCCGTCCTCATTTTGTCAATAGACATTTTGTTATGACATTTTGTCAAAAGTAAGATGTCAATTTGGCATTATATTTTGATTATTAATTTTATTTGAAAATTTAAGTTATTTAATTTAAAGGAATTATCGTATTGAATAATAATAATAAATTTGGGCATATATTTTGCATATCATATATTAATTATATTACCGGGATAAATTGGATATATAATCTATATATATTATAAAAATAAAAATATAAATAAGGAGAACAATTTATGGCAGAAAAATTAGCAATTATGCTTGTATCGGAAGAGTATGAAAAATCACACGTAGCTTCGATGATTGCATCGGTCGCCGCTGTTTCGGGAATAGATGTTTCTATTTTTGTCACAGGGAATGCGGTTTACAATTTTTTAAAAAAAAATGTCGAAAAGAAAAATTTTACCGGAGGCAAACTTTACGATTTAATAAAAGAAAAAAAAGCTACTTTGTTTTATGAACTTTTTGACCAGGCTAAAATGCTCGGAGGGCTTAAAATTTACGTTTGTTCGATGGTTATGGATATTTGCGGGCTGGAAAAAGACGATTTAATAGATATCGTCGATGACCATTTAGGGCTTGCCGCATTTCTCGGCATTATGGAAGGAGCCGAAACCATAACTTTTTAGCGGTATATGCTCCGCCGGATCTATATCAGGCGATTTATATACCGGAGGCAGTTTTTTTATGGGTAACTTTCCAAAAAACATAGAATCGGTCGTGGTAGATATCAGAGGAGTTTCCTGCTGTATGCCGCCGGTCGGCGAATTCATTATAGAAATGAGACAGCAGCCGAAAGACACGATTATCGAATTGCTTACCGATAAAAAAGAGGATGTCGACGAAGTCTTAGACTGGATAAACAGAGTCCATCAGGAAACTTTGTCGGTTATAGAAGAAACGGGATACTGGAGAATTTTCGCAAAAAAAGTAAACGGTATGTGACTAAAAATTTTAATTTATAATTTATAAAATATAAAGGGGGTATTTGCTATGACTGAAGAAGAATTAAAACAAATTAAACCGGCGGTTACGGTGGATGCAAGGGGAACGTATTGTCCCGGACCGCTGATGGAGTTAATAAAAGAAGTCAGGCAGCAGCCGGTAGGCTCAGTAATAGAATTGATTTCGGGAGATGCCGGAAGCGCTAAGGATGTACCCGAATGGCTCAACAAAGTTAAGCAGGAATTTATGGGCGTTATACCGGGCGACGGATTCTGGCGGATTTTTGTTAAAAAAGTTAAAGATATGTAGGAATTAATATTAACATTATTAAATTTAATTAATTTTCATTTTTAAGGAGGCTGTTATGTCAAAAAGAGTAGTGATTGTAGGAGGAGGAGTAGGTGGAACTATTATCGCAAATTTACTTGCAAAAAAAATGCGTCCCGAACTCAAAAAAGGCGAGCTTGTCATAGACATCGTTTCAGACAAACCGGAGCATTTTTATCAGCCGGGTCTTCTATATATGCTCTTCGGCTTAAAGCATCACGATGAGCTTGTCAGAAATGAAAGGGACTTGCTTGACCCGATGGTTGAATTGCACCTTCATCCCGCAATTAAAATCGATAAAGATAAGAATGAAGTTCATCTTAAAAACGGCGTAGTAATGAAATACGACATATTGGTTCTTGCAACCGGTTCCAGACCCGCTCCTGAAATGATACCGGGTTTAAAAGAAGGCGGAAACTGGTTCTATGAAGTGGATGCATGTTTAAAACTCCGCCATGAATTAGTGAATTTTAAAGGCGGAAAAATTGTCTTAACGATAGGTCTGCCCCATAAATGTCCTGTCGCCCCGTTTGAAGTATCGTACATGCTTGACGACTGGTTTAAACAGAGAGGTATAAGAGATAAGGTTGATTACACTTATACATATCCGATAGGAAGGCTTCACGGGCTTCAACCGCTCGCGGATTTCGGCGCCAAAACATTTCCAAAGCACGGAATCAATACGGAAACGTTGTTTAATATGAAAGAAGTGGACCCGAATAAAAAGACGGTTACCAGCCTTGAGGGCGTAACGTTAAAATACGATATTCTTATTACCGTTCCGCCGCATAAAGGCGCGCAGGTAATAGAAGATTCCGGTCTCGGGCAGAACGGCTTCGTTCCTACCGATAAGTTTACGCTTAAAATGGAAGGTTCCACAAACGTTTACGTCGTAGGCGATACCACGAATCTTCCTATAAGCAAGGCCGGTTCTACCGCTCACTTTGAATCCGACGTTATCGTGGAAAACATCGCATCCGAATTAAGAGACGGATTGACTCCGTTCAGATATGACGGAAAGGTATTCTGCTTTATCGAAACGGGTATGACCAAGGCTACTTATATTATGTTCGATTATAATACCCCGCCGAACCCGGTTACTCCGTCGGCGCTTATCCACTGGTTCAAATTAACGTATAACAAGGTTTACT
>JAJXXD010000106.1 GCA_021781285.1 bacterium
GCAGGGACACCCTTGTTGACGTCGCGGCGTTAAGCGAACTTATAGAAAGAATAACTTCCACCGGCGAAGCGGGCATAACTAAATCTTCTTCCTGAGGTCGTTAATTCTTTTTGCTTTCCCCTGACTCCTTTCTAATGTTTTTGGAGGCACGGGGGTTATTTTGGCCCGTATTCCTATCAGCTCATATATTTTGTGGGATATTTCGTTTGTTATTTCGTTAATTTTGCTTTCTCCCCCGTTGAAGATTTCTTCTTTGGGCTCTATAATAATGTTTATTCTGTCAAGAAGGTTATCCGTATATAGTTCGATTAAGTAAACGGGTTCCAAGCATTCATAACGGAACAAAACCGATTCAATCTGGGAAGGAAATACGTTTACGCCTTTTAAAATTATCATATCGTCGGTTCTGCCTTTGATTTTATCCATCCTTACGAACGTTCTGCCGCAGAGGCATTTTTCGCGCGTAAGTTTTGTTATATCTTTAGTCCTGAACCTTATAAGAGGCATAGCTTCCCTGTTGAGGCTCGTTATAACCAGCTCTCCGGTTTCTCCGTCCTTAAGGACTTCTCCCGTTTTTGGGTTTATTATTTCAGGAAGAAAATTATCTTCGTTTATGTGAAGCCCGTTTTTATAAACGCATTCGAATGCCACGCCTGGACCCATGATTTCGCTTAATCCGTAAATATCGTAAGCGTCGATATTCAGAGATTTTTCAATTGTTTTTCTGAGTTCGTCCGACCATGGTTCTGCTCCGAATATGCCTTTTTTTAGTCTAAGTTTAGACCTGTCCCGTATATTTTTATTTATTTCCTCCGATAAAAATAGGGCGTATGAAGGGGTGCAAAAAAGAACCGTTGCGCCGATGTCCTGCATCATAGTCAACTGCCTTTCGGTAAAACCGGTTGACATAGGAATAATAGTCATACCCAGCTTTTCCGCCCCATAATGAAATCCTAATCCTCCTGTGAAAAGTCCATATCCGTAAGCATTCTGCCCTATATCGTTTTTGCCTATGCCTGCGGCGCAAAAAACCCTCGCCATAAGTTCAGACCAGATTTTTATGTCATATTTAGTATAACCGGCTATAATCGGTTTTCCGGTAGTGCCGGAGGATGCGTGGATTCGGATTACATCGCTTAACGGACTGGAAAACAAACCGAAAGGGTAGTTGTTTACCAGATCTATCTTGGACGTAAAAGGGAGATTTCCGATATCTCCCGCAGTTTTAATGTTTTCGGCGTCTTTAAGATTTTTTACGCCGGCTTTAACCAACTTATTTTTTAAAAAACCGTCAGCCGTAAAAATCTGTTTCAGCGTTTTTTTAAGCCTGTCCGTTTGAAGCGTTTTAAGCTCCGAAGCGTCGATGGTTTCAAGCTTTTTTTCAAAATATTTTATTTCCATAATTTTCATAATAGTTTCTGCCGGCTAAAAATGCTTTAATATTTAACTCTGCCGTTTTTGCGGGAATGGTTTTTTCTATAGTCTTTAGCCATATTTCTTTTTTAATTCCGGTAAAACCGGACAGTATTCCTATCGAAACGATATTTGAAACTTTGGTATTTCCTAAATCTTCGGCTATTCTTTTATCGTCTATAATATTTAAAAATTTAAAATTAGCCCTTAATAAACCGGCAACGGCATCCGCATCTATGAATCCGTTTCCGTTTTCAATTTTATCGTTTTTGCTTTTAGGCGTCCGCGAAGGAATTTTACCTTGATTCGACGATATTATTATTGTTTTTTCGTTTGCAAAGGGACGTATATATCTTGCGGTTTCGTAAATATCGAAAGAAAGAATCACGGTTGCTTCGTTTTCGGGTATCAGCGGAGAAAAAATTTTCTTTCCGTATCTTATATGAGTCGATACCGAGCCGCCTCTCTGCGACATACCGTGGACTTCCGACGTTTTAATATCCAGGCCGCTGTCAAATGCGGCAAGGCTGATAATTTTACCTGCAAGAACTACTCCCTGACCTCCTATGCCGCATATTAAAATATTTTGAATTATATCGTTCATTTTGCTCGTTTTATTTTTATTTATATTATTTTTTTATTTCCCCGATAAAATTAAATATGCATATGTCTTTGCATATTGAACAGCCGATACACGAGGCATCGATAGACGGAATCATTTTATTATTAGAAGGATTAATGGCGGAGGAGGCTGAAATTGAAGGACATCCTATCTGCATGCATAAATCGCAACCGGGGCATCCTTCAAGAACTTCGAACTTTTTTCCGCAATTCAATTTTTTAGGGTACAGGACGCACGGCCTGTTTGTGATAACGACGTTAAGGTTTTCCGATTCAATGGCTTTTTTTAAAGTTTTGCAGGTTTCGTTATAGTCGTAGGGGTCTATTGTATAAATCTCACTTATTCCGATTCCTTCTATAATTTTTTTTATATCTATTTTATTTGAAACGGATTGATTAAGAGATAAGTTACTGCCGGTTCCGGGGTGGTCCTGCCCGCCGGTCATAGCGGTTGTAGCATTGTCTAAAATAATCGCCGTAAAACTTATGTTATTGTATTTAGCGTCTATAAGCGACGTGATGCC
>JAJXXD010000032.1 GCA_021781285.1 bacterium
AAATATATTACTGAATTCACCTACGATTAATAATGGCGACAATGCAAGTCCGGACAACAATAACAACGGGATATCGCTTATAAAAGCCGTCTATAAAAACATTCTGGAGATATCCATACCGATTTTTATTTTAGGCGTGTTGCCTAATAATCCTTTAGATTTTTATGCCGTTCTTACGTATAAAGAAAACCCCTTAGTCGAGATAGAGCGTTTCCCGGTCAACGGTTATTTTGAAATCGTTATTCCCGACAAAAACTTCGAAATAGCCAACTGGCTCGTATGAACGGCGGCAATAATGTCCCATAAGGAACATTATGTAAACTGAAATAAATTATTCCTGTAAATTACCCAATTAACAATAATATAATAAGAAGTTAAGTTTTTAAATGAATTTGACTTTTTTAAGATTTTACTGCAAAATATTCTCATATGAATAGTGAAGAAATTTTTAAAGATTTAAAAGATTATATAGATAAAATAAAAAACGATGCTATGAATTCCGGCAAAAAAGATAACGCCTCAATTTCCATATCTTACATGGGGATGATATTTGACGAAATATCAAATTCTTTTAAAAAAGGCAAACCTATCGATATCGATAGGATATCGGATGATCTTGACGATGAATTAAAATTAAAGCTTAATAAACTTAATAAATTAGATTTGCTAATGTCGGAAAAAATATTGCCCGAAAAACTAGATACCCTTTCCTTGTATTGTAATGATGTATTTATGGAACTTATGGCGGGAGATTCATGCGCTATTCCCGAAAGTTTCAAAAATTAAAATGACCCCTGTGTATATTCTCCTTTTACTATTTCCTTCAGCTTTTATAATCGAGTTTTATGCCGGTTCGTTCAAATATAAACTTCATCCATTAAATATAATGGGGCGGATTGCGGTATATTTGGAGAAACCTTTCTATTCTTTTTCTAATAAATTTATATCGGGCATTCTTTTTAATATATTTACCGTTTTTACGATATCGGTAATTTTTTCAGCCATAAGTTGCATCTTTATTAATATTTCTGCTCTGCTCTCTTATGTTTTCTTCTTATATATCCTTACTTCTTTTCTTTCTGCGGGAGGATTAAGATATGAAAGTCTAAAAATATATAACCTGCTCGAAGACGGCGGCATAAAAGCTGCCAGAAAAAATCTGCCGTCGCTTGCCGGCAGAGATAGCGAAAATCTTAATTCGTCCGAAATTTCCAGAGCCGTAGTTGAATCCGTTTCCGAAAATACCGGCGACGGAATCGGCTCCGTTATTTTCTACTTCTCGGCGGGATTAATACTAGGATTGATATTAAAACCGGCTATTAATTATACGGGGGCGGCCGAAATCGTTTTTTTCGGCGTTTTATCCGCAGTTATCTATAAAAGCATAAATCTGCTGGATTCTTTAGTAGGATACAAAAGCGAAAAATATGAAAAATTCGGAAAGTTTTCCGCCCGGTTAGACGATGCCGCAAACTATATTCCATTCAGATTAACCTCTTTTTTTATGCTCTTATCTGTCATTATTTTAAGTTTTACTTTAAATAAGTCTAAAAAGCGTTATTATCCGGCGGATGGATTGAGGTCTTGGATCAGATTCAGAAAAAGCCATCCCAGCCCTAACGGCGGACAGCTTGAGTCTATAACGGCAGGCGCGCTGAAAATAAAGTTAGGCGGCGTGAATTATTACGGCGGCGTTGAAAGCAAAAGACCTGTTATTGGATTTGAAAATTACGAACCCGCCGGCGAAGAAAGCATTATAGATGCGGTCATAATTATGGAGCTGACGTCTATACTCCTTATTATTTTTTATGCCGCAACGCTAATCTGCATCATATCGTTTAAACTGTTTTAGTCCGAGTCCGGCAAATTAATCTTTGTCGTCGTAAATACAAATAGGAACTTCAGGCTCTTTTTTTGCCTTATACATGGCAATATCGGCTTCTTTAATTAGTTCGTCCGCAGGTTTGCCTATCTGATACCCTGCTATGCCTATCGATAATCCTATTTTTTTAGGCGTACCGCCTTTTAAAACAAAATTATCGAAATTTAAATCATAAGCCTCGTCGGTGATTATAGCTTTTAATTTTTCTTTAAATCCGTTCTGAAAATTCGACAAAATTCTATTTGCCACGATAGTTGACCTTTTTGCCGGAGTGTTCGGCAGTATTACCGTAAATTCGTCTCCGCCGTATCTGTATGCCGAATCGACGTTTTTTCTGATAGCGTTTTTAAGGGATTCCCCCGTAAACTTTATGATTTCGTCTCCGGCTTTATGCCCGAGCGTGTCGTTAAAAACTTTAAAATTATTTATATCGATAAAAAGGATGGACAAGTCGTGTCCGTATCTTGAGCTCCTCGATATCTCTTTTTCTATTTCTTCATGAAAGGATTTTGAGTTGTAAAGCCCAGAAAGATTGTCTAATTTAATTTCATTCGACAAAGATATTTCGAGCTGTATTTCTTTGGTAATATCACGCACTAAGTATAAAGTTCCTTTAATCTCGTCTGAGCTGCTGTAAAGCTCTATTCTTTCATTTTCG
>JAJXXD010000021.1 GCA_021781285.1 bacterium
TAAGTTTATATAAGACATAATTTTTAAACCGTAACCGCTATCCGGATATATCGCGGAAACAGATCTTATGCCTGCATATGCGGCATATTTCATTTCCGTTCTTATCTCCTGTTTTAAAATCATACCGTAACTAAAAACAAAGGGGGATAAATCTTCTTCGGCGACAATCGGCGACGGCGTTATTACCGGAATCTTAAATTTAACCGAGTCGGACGCAAAGTATTTTAACTGGCCTTCGAAAAGAGGCCCTACCACGGCGCTTACCCCTTTTTTAGACAAAGAATCGAATATATTACCGATGCTTCCGCCGTCGGCGCTTACAGGCAAGTTTATTATTGAATATTTTATTTTTAAACCGCCCCGCTTATTAAGGCTAAGGAGAAGTCCGTTTATAAACTGCTTGGTGAAGAATGCAAATCTTCCCTTGGTTGGAAGCGCCAACGCTATTCTTAACGCATTGCCTTTATTTGGGCCGTTTTCGTTTCCGAAAGTTCTTCCCATAGATAGCGAAGGGGATAAGAAAACGGCAAGAAAAAATGCTATACAGGCAAAATAAATTTTCGTTCCGGTCGTTACGGTCATAATTTTTTTAAATTTAACTCGTATTAACAATATTTTATTTATACAACTAATCATTATAACAGTCAATCGGAATGTTCGGAAGCCAAAATAATTATTTTATTTTTTTTTATTTTATCTTATTATTATTCGTATGAACATTGAAGATTATAGATTATATTTTAATTACAGGATTATTTTAAAAACCGCCTCTAAACAAAAGGGGCTTGCCGGAGATAGTTTTGAAAATAACGATTTTTACGCAATATTTAAAGCCGAGGTGGAAAATGAAATTAATTTATTGTATAAATTTAAAATAAAACCCGTAAAAACAAGCCGGTTAATAAATTATTACGGAAAAAAATCCCTTTCTCCCGCTTTGCCGCAATTTTTACATATATACGACAAGGCCGATGTATTTGATGCGGGCGGCTCTTTGGAATCGAAAATAAGGTCGGCTGACGGTATTTTTTTAACGTCGTCAAGATTCGAGGGCGCAAAAATTTATAAACCGGGCGCCGATATTTTTAACAATTTAGATTTATATCTTTCCAATGCCGCCGGTAAGCCAAAATTTGATTTTATCTGCATCGGAACAAACAGCGAAGCCGAAATGGAATTTATTAAAAAATTTTCGGGAAATCCTTCATTAATAATTCTGCCGTCAAACCCTCTGCCGGATTTAACCGCCTTAAATAAAACAACGCCTAATTTTTTGCATATTTCCGCAATAGACCCTTTTTCTAAAAATTCAAAATACGGGTTTGCCTTAAGAAACAGCCTTGCTTTTCATTTATCTCAAGAAATGGTTGTTCTATATTTGTCCGAAAAAAGCTCTTTGTCGTCAATCATAAAAAAATTTGAAAACGCCGGCAAACCGGTAAATATTTTTGAGCGGGGATATTCGAAATATACTATGTCGCCCGATAAGAAACCTGATATAAGCAATACGGTCATTAAAAAAGAATATAATTCTATCCAAAAATTTATAATAAATTCTTTGGAAAAAGAAAATATTGCTATTGACAATTTATTAAAACTAAGCAATATTAAATTAAACGTGGACGAAAAAGAAATCATAAAGGCAATTTCGATACTTGAAATGAATTCTGAAATAGAAAGGCGCCCTGGAGGGATTATAAAAAAAATATGAAAAATCTTGTTCTTGTCGAATCTCCGTCTAAAGCCAACACTATAAATAAATACTTAGGGTCTGATTATATCGTTAAGGCTACCGTAGGACATATTAAAAATTTGCCTAAAAGTTCTATCGGCGTGGATATAGAAAACGGGTTCGAACCTAAATATGAAATCATAAAAGGAAAAGAAAAGGCCGTCGAAGAAATTAAAAAACTTGCAAAAAACGCGGACACGGTCTATCTGGCTCCCGACCCCGATAGAGAAGGAGAGGCGATAGCATGGAACATAAAAGAAATTATCGATGAAATTAAGGGCAAAAAACCTGAAATAAAGAGGGTGCTTTTTCACGAAATAACCAAAGATAAAGTTATAAATGCAATTGAAAATCCTACCGTTTTAAATAAATCGATGTATGAATCCCAAAAAGCTCGTAGAATTTTAGACAGGCTCGTCGGCTATAATCTCAGTCCCTTTTTATGGGAAAAAATCAGAAGAGGCCTTTCTGCCGGAAGAGTTCAATCTATAGCATTGTACCTTATAGTAGAAAGAGAAAAGGAAATAAATGCTTTCGTAAAAGAAGAATTCTGGACGGTTAAAGCTCTTTTCGATATAAAAAACAAAGATAATAATTATTCGGCAAACATTGAAGGAGAGCTCGTTAAAATAAACGGCAAAGAACCGGCAATAAAAACAGAAAAAGAAGCGGACGAATTAAAAGAAATCCTTCTTAAGATAGCGGGCGGTTATGCGATAGGCGATATAATTAAAAAACAGGCGTCGAGAAAAGCGCCTCTTCCTTTCATAACAAGTACTCTACAGCAGGAGGCCG
>JAJXXD010000194.1 GCA_021781285.1 bacterium
CACCCTTTCGTATTCCGAAAAAGAAGGTTCGACTATAATGATATTGTTAGGATTTAAAATATTGACGATATTAAAAATAAGGTCGGCGGCTCCCGCACCTGGGAATATGTATTTTTTATCGATACCGTGATAATCGGATAAGGCTTGTATAAATGATTCGGGATGGATTTCCGGATAATTTTCCGTAAAAAATTTTAACAGTTTAAAGTTTTTTAAAATCTCATCCGCTTTTTTGCTTAATCCGGACGGGTTAATATTTGCCGAGAAGTCGATTATCCCGCTTTTATATCCGTACGGCAAAATATCGCCGCCATGGCAGCCACGGTTAAAAATAAACGTTCCCTGCGCGGGCACCTTCGAGAGAAAAGATGTTGCGGAAGTTTTTTTCATGCTTTAGCGACTTTTTGAGCAAACAACTCCAAAAAACCGGCGGAAGTTTTTATAGCTTCCGGTAAAATTCTATTCATAGCGCCAAAATATTCGGATTTAGTTTTTGCGTACAGCAATTCCGGTAAAAACATCGAAGAATTATGTGCGTTGTAATCTACCCATCCAAATGGATGCGTATCCTTGTAGTGCCCCTTTAACGATTTAAATTTATATACGCCCCGTTCTAATTTCAAATCTACGTCTAAATAATGGGAAGACATCCATCTTTCGAAAAGTATATGCTTTTTAAGCGCAAGATTTGTGGTATGAAAAGGGATGCATAAATCTTGGACCAGATGAACTGCTCCGCCAAGTGCGATCAGGGATTTTTTAAACCTGCCGTATTCCCAATCTTTTACGGCTATATTAAACAGTTGAAAACATTTTGTGCCTGCATCGGAAAACCCTCTGATGTAGCCGGCATGGGAATGCGGATACAGGTAGTGCCCTCCGAACCAGTGAATCCTTAATTTTTTTATCGCCAGCCTGTCGATTATGTAAGAGCCGTGATGCATCAGCTTAATCCGCTCGTCCGCTCCGACTGCCGAAATACGCGGGTCAAAAATAGTTTTTAAGGCATTGCTTCTGGAGTCGTTATACAGAAGTTCAAAAGTCTTATCTATGCAATAATTATGAAGTTTAGGCTGCATATTTTTTAAATTTAATCTATTTAATTGTTGAAATTAATTTATAAATTATTATATAATAAAAAAAGAAAAAATTGTTAAAATTATAAAAAGGATAAAAATATGCCTCTGTTGAGCGAACAGGATGCCGAATTTTTAAAGAAAGATTTTAAGGATAAGCTTAAAAATAATGTTAAGCTTATATTTTTTAAATCCGAAGACGGCTGTTTATATTGCAAGGAAGCAAAAGACATATTGCTTGAGGTATCCGGTCTAAGCGATAAAATAAGCTTTGAAGAATACGACTTCGATAAAGATGCAGACAAGGTAAAGCAATATAATATAAAAAGAACTCCGGCTATCGCTATAGAAGGGGACAGGGATTACGGCGTCCGTTATTACGGTATGCCGGCGGGACATGAATTTATGACGCTGGTTCACGGAATAATTAACGTTTCCGCCAAAGAAACCGGTCTTTCCGAAAAAACCGTAGAAAAACTTAAAGAAATTATAAAACCTTTTAATATTCAGGTGTTTGTAACCCCTACCTGACCTCATTGTCCGCCGGCGGCGGTTCTTGCACATAATTTTGCGATAGTAAACGACAATATTACTTCAGATGTCATAGAAATTCAGGAATTTCCTAATCTTTCGGATAAGTATTCGGTTTTTAGCGTGCCTAAAACCGTTATTAACGAATTCTCCGAAGTAGTCGGAGCGGTTCCGGAAGCCGTATTTTTAGGAAAAGTCATGGAAG
The DNA here is from genome assembly GCA_021781285.1 of bacterium. Taxonomy (GTDB): domain Bacteria; phylum SZUA-79; class SZUA-79; order Acidulodesulfobacterales; family Acidulodesulfobacteraceae; genus Acidulodesulfobacterium_A. The sequence goes on from JAJXXD010000194.1 coordinate 1,813, forward strand.
GATATTCCAAAGAATAAAAATCCCGATTTATAAAATTCTAAATCGGGATTTGAGCATCCATTATTATTTCATTTGTTAATCAGCATTTTTTGCAGTGATATAATAAAACCGGAATATCCGATTTTCTTACCACGTTTTCCGCTATCGAGCCAAGCACTAATCTCGTTAAGCCCGTTTTTCCGTGAGTTCCCATAATTATAAGGTCATGCCCGCCTTCTTTTATCGTTTCCAAGATAACGCTTATAGGTTCTCCGTGGGTCAACGTCGTTTTAACTTTAACGCCTTTTTTTTCGCACTCGTCCTTAAGTTTGTTTAAGACGGGTTTTTCTTCTTCTATTAGAAAATTGATATCGTTTATTCCGCCGCCGGATAAATCGCCTATATTCTGCAATGCCTGAATATCTATAATGTGAATAAACGTTAATTCCGCTTTAATTTCGGAAGCAAAATTTATTGCATTGTTGGCAGCGTTCATAGAAGTATCGCTGAAATCAACGGGACATAGAATTTTTTTAAACATTTTTAGCATCTCCTTATTAACGATTAGAATAGCACCTTAATTAATATTAATATATCTTATGCGGCTATAAAGTCAAGAAAAATCTTAATAAAATACTAATAAAAAAATTGATTTTTGTTATTAATAATGTATAATAAAGTAAAAGCTTTAATTGTAAAAACATTAAAAAAGA
>JAJXXD010000099.1 GCA_021781285.1 bacterium
ACAGGTCTTCAAGCTCGCTTTTTATAAAAAATATTCCGAGCCTGTTGGCAAGAGGCGCATAAATATCAAGCGTTTCCTGTGCTATTTTAATTTGTTTTTCTTTGGGAAGGGCGTCAAGCGTACGTAAATTGTGCAGTCTGTCGGCTAATTTTATAATTATTACCCTTATATCTTTAGCCATCGCGACTATCATCTTTCTTATATTTTCGGCTTCAAGCTCTTCCGAACTCTTAAAGGATAGTTTTCCGAGTTTGGTTAGGCCTTCGACTATAAAAGCCACTTCTTCTCCGAATTCCCGCTCTATATCTTCGATAGTGGCTAAAGTATCTTCTACGGTATCGTGAAGAAGCGCCGCAACGACAGAGGCGCAATCCATCCTTAATCCGGCAACGATAGCCGCGACTTCTATCGGATGCGTAAGGTACGGTTCTCCCGATACTCTTTTTTGGCCTTGGTGAACCCTTTTAGAAAAGTTATAAGCTTTTTTAAACAGTTTGAACTTTTCGCCGTGTATTTCTTCCATGCCCACGTCGTCGATACTGCTTATATTATTTCTAAATAGCTCTATAAGATTATTAAGCGAACTGAAGTCGCCGGTGGGGTTTACCGTAACGAGATTTTCGTTTGAAGGGCTCATAGTTTATTCTTTATCGGCACATTTATCTAAGCGCATAATTTTAAGACAAAAGACGGCGGCTATTTCTGTTTCACTCCGATATAGCCTTTTGCAATCTCCCTCAATGCAACTACAATAGGTTTATTTTTGGAAACTATTTTAGCTTCTCTGCCTTCCATAAGCTGTCTCGCTCTTTTTGCCGCTATTATTACAAGCGCGAATCTGTTTTCCACATTAACTAAACAATCTTCGATAGTTACTCTTGCCATTTAAATATCCCTCCGAATTATTATATTTTTAAACTTTTTGTAAATTTTTACATCTTTCCGCAATTATGATAGATTTTAATTTTACGTATGCTCCGCTTAAATCATCGTTTGTTATGATGTAGTCGTAGAAAACGCTTTTTTTAATTTCTTCGTAAGCGGCATTTAATCTTTTATTTAATTCCGCAGAATCCATACCGCCTCTTTTTTTCAGCCTTTCGCAAAGGTCTTCGTACGACGGCGGCGTTATAAATATCGTAACCGGCCGGTTTGCATTATTCTCGAATCGATTATGCCTGTTTAAGCTTTTAGCGTTCCCGTATATTTCTAAGAGTTTTTCGACCCCCTGAACATCTATCTCTAATAAAACATCTGATAAACGGTCCGGATTAAAAACCGATTTATATGCCGTTCCGTATCTTTTGCCGAAAACGTTAGCCCATTCTATAAATTCATCCTCTTTTATCATTCTATCAAATTCCGAATCATTAATAAAATGATAACTTATTCCGTTTTCTTCTCCGGGTCTTTTTGCTCTCGTCGTAAAGGAAATACTCGATTTTATGTCTTTAAATTCCTGCAAAAGCATGTTGCATAAAGTAGTTTTGCCGGTACCCGAAGGGGCGGACACCGCAAAAATTAAGCCCTTGGGTTTTCCGTCGAGATGCAGTTCTTTATCTTCAAATTTTATACCTTTTTCATCCATCATATATAATAATTATACATACTAATCCTTGTCTTCCAATCTTGCGATAATAGTGGAAGTATTCAGCGCCGAAAGTATAACGTGGCCGGAATCGGTAATTATCACCGACCTCGTCTTTCTTCCTTCCGTCGCATCTACTAAGTTATTGCCGTCTTTTGCGCTGTCTCTTAGTCTTTTCATCGGCGAAGAACCGGGGGAAACAACCGCAACCACCCTGCTCTGCAAGACAACGTTTCCGAATCCTACGTTAATAAGTTTCTGCATTTAATAATATTAAATAATTTATTATATTTTTCAGCTTAAAAAAGTCGAGCTTCTTAATCCGAACTTAACAGCGCCGCCAGTTCGTCCACTCCGACCGCATATGTGCCGAGTTGCGATACGGCAATACTCGCGGCGGCATTTGCGATATAACAGGCATCGGCAATGCTTGCGCCGACGCTTCTGGCAACCGCAAGCGTAGAAATAACGGTATCGCCGGCTCCGGTAACGTCATAGACTTCTTTAGCACGCGCCTGTAAATGCAAAGGCTTATTCCCGTTATTTACGGCGGCGCCGTTAAAAAGAGACATGCCCCCTTCGCCGCGGGTTATAAGCAGATAATCCGGCTTGACTTTTTTAATAATCACCCTGCCGGCCTTTTCAAGAGTCTTCTCGTCGTTAATTTTAACTCCGGAACCGCCTGAAGTTTCATTGATATTGGGCGTTAAAATAGAAACATTTTTATAAAATTTAAAGTTTTCGACCTTGGGGTCAAGGGCGATAAATTTGTTCTTTTCCCTTAAAAAACTCACGAGGGAAGAAAAAAATTTCCTTTCTATAAGACCCTTGCCGTAATCCGAAATTATAACGGCATCTACATCGTCCGCTATTTTTTTAATTACGTCCATCAACTGCTTGTAAACTTTATCCG
>JAJXXD010000155.1 GCA_021781285.1 bacterium
GGTAAATTTTATAAAAGAACCGCCGCCCCTCCCCGCGCCTGCGCCTGCTGCGGCATCGGAATAACATATTAAAAAACCGGAACCTTCCCGCTTCACTTCATCGTCGAACATTTTTCTGTCCCATACGGTTTGCGAAGCCTGCATATGCAGGTCGAACATTTCCTTAATCATATATTCGGTCAAGATTTGAAATTCCGGCAAGACGGACGAACCGGTTAAATGGGATTCTTTGAGGTCTAAAAAATTTATTTTCATACGAAACGATATTTTAATCTTAACGCCGTTAATAATTAATAATATCCTTATATGCGTCTTTAGAGCGGTTTTCTATAAAAGGCCAATTTTCACGGGCTCTTTCCACTTCTTTAGTATCGATATTGTAAATAAGGGCGCACTCGTTTATTCCGGCAAAATCGTCTATTATATTTCCGCCGGGCGCTACGCAAAAAGATTTTCCGTAAAAATCAAGCGGTTTATCCCTGCCCACCCTGTTAACTCTCAATATATACACGCCGTTTAAAAAAGCGTTAGCCGAAATAGATAAAAACCATTTGCCGTTCGTACTAAAAGCCGAAGCGGTCGGAGCGAAAATAATCTCCGCTCCCTTAAGGGATAAAATTCTCGAAGATTCGGGGTAAAAATTATCCCAGCCCATCTGAATGCCTATATTTCCGAAACTCGTTTTAAAAACGGGAAACTCGTTTCCGCCGGAAAAATAGGACTTCTCTTGATAATATTCCAGCCCCGGAAGATGAACCTTCCTGTAAACCCCGATGATGCCGCCTTCTTCGCTTATCACGGCGGAACTGTTGTAATAATTGTCTTCGTGCCTTTCAAAAAACGGAACTATAATAACCGTGTTAAATTTTTTAGCCTGTTCTCTGAAAAGGCTGACGGTTTTGCCGTCTAAACTTTCCGCCGCTTTAATGTTCTCCTGTATTTTTTCGGGACTTTTATCCTGTAAAAACCAGCCCATCAAAAAAAGCTCGGGGAAACAAACGACGTTGGCTTTGTTCTTTGCCGCCATAGATAAAAAGTCCATCGCTTTAACTACGGATGAATCGATATCTTTCGAAGGCGACATCTGCACGGCGCAAACTTTTACTCTCATATGGCGGTTTAATTATGTTTTTATTATATATACGCTGTTTTAATTATATAATAATTATAGAATTAAAATCCAGATTTGTTTAGAATCTTATGTTTTGAGAAGACCCCGCGAGTCTTTCTTGCGGTCGTTTTCCGATAATATTTTTTTCCGCAGGCGGATAGACTTGGGCGTAAACTCAACAAGTTCGTCGTCTTCTATAAATTCAAGAGCATATTCTATGGTAAGTTTTATAGGCGGCGTCAGCGTTATCATTTCGTCGGAAGCCTTAGACCTCATATTTGTAAGCTGTTTTTTCTTGCACGGATTTACGGTTATATCTCCGGGCTTGGAGTGAATGCCTATGAGCATTCCTTCATAAACTTCGTTCTGGGGGGCTACAAACATACTGCCCCTGTCCTGAAGGTTAAAGAGTCCGTAAGAGTTGGCTTCTCCGTTTTCCATGGATATCATTACCCCGTTTTTTCTGGGGGATATGTCGTAAGCATAGTCGTCGAACTTATAAAAGTTATGGTTCATCGTGCCCGTGCCTTTCGTCATAGTCAAAAATTCGTTATGAAATCCCATTATGCTTCTCGAAGGTATTACGAATTCAAGATAGGTATTGCCCTTGTCGTCTTTCGTCATATCCAGTAAATTGCCTTTCATTGAAGAAAGTCTTTCAAGCACCGAACCGGTAAATTCGTCTTTGACGGTTATGTATAAAAGCTCGTAAGGCTCCATCTTTTTCCCGTCCACTTCTTTTATTACGCCCTTGGGCTTGGAAACGGCAAATTCAAATCCTTCCCTTCTCATTTTTTCTATCAGGATAGAAAGGTGCAGAAGTCCCCTGCCGTAAACGTCGAATACCGTTTCATCTCCGGTTTCTACGACCTTTAGCCCGACGTTATTGGATACCTCTTTAAAAAGCCTCTCTCTCAACTGTCTCGTCGTAACGAGCTTTCCTTCTTTTCCGGAAAACGGGCTTTTGTTGACTATAAAATTTACAAGGATAACCGGTTCGTCTATTTTTATTCTCTGAAGCGGGGAAACGGGCTTATCGTTCACGACGTAGTCGCCTGCGTTAACTCCGGTAAGTCCGGCTACCATAGCGATATCGCCTTCGTTGATTTCAGGGGTTTCCAATCTTTTGAGTCCGTCGAATAAAAACATTTTATTTGGTTTTGTCTTTACCAATTCGTCTTTTGCGTTATATAAATATACGGAATCGTTTACCTTTAGTTTGCCGGACTTAACTATTCCTATTGCGGTAGCCCCTAGGAAATCGTCATGTCCTATGCTGGTAACCAAAAACTCAAGGCCGGGCTTGTTCAGAATAGGGGGATGAGGTATGAAATCTACTATTGCGTCGAACAAAGGGTTGAGCTTATCCTTAAATCTGTCTTCTCCCTGAATTTTTAAATCTTTAATGGCGTAGCCTTCTTTAGCCGAAGCATAAATAACCGGAAAATCTAAATTCACGTTTTCTCCGCCGAGTTCTAGGAAGAGGTCGTAAACCATTTCTAAAACTTCTTCGGGTCTTGCTCCGGGTCTGTCTATTTTATTTATGACGAGCAGGACGTGCAGATTGTATTCGAAACATTTTTTAAGGATAAATCTGGTCTGCGGCATCGGTCCGTCGAAAGCGTCCACAAGCAGCAGAACGCCGTCCACCATAGCAAGAACTCTTTCCACTTCGCTTCCGAAATCTCCGTGTCCCGGGGTATCCACTATATTTATTCTATAGTCTTTATACTTTATTCCCGTACATTTGGATAAAATAGTTATTCCTCTCTCTTTTTCCAGTTCGTCGCTGTCCATAGCTCTTTCGGAAAGAGCTTCAAAGTCCCTTTTGCTGATGCTTTCTTTAAGCATTTTGTCGATAAGAGTAGTTTTTCCGTGGTCAACGTGCGCGACTACGGCAATATTTCTGATTTTTTCCTGAAAATTCAATTATATATACCTCCGATTTTCTTTATTAAATAAAAATACCCCAATAAATTTAATTTATTTACTGGGGTAAATGATTTTAAAATGGTCAAACTTTTAAAACGGTATGCTTTTGTTTGCTTGCTAAATTATATAGGATAGTGAACTATTTAATATTTATTTAACGCAAGTAGATCGCATACACCGCTTAAAGTAATAAACGGGGAATTAACCCTTCGTTACGTTGATAGCCTGCGGGCCTTTTGCGCCGTTGGTGATTTCGAACTCTACTTTCTGTCCTTCCGTTAATGTTTTAAAACCATCCTGCGAAATTGCAGAGTAATGAACAAAAACATCAGGTCCATTTTCCTGTTCGATAAAACCAAAACCTTTACTGTCGTTAAACCATTTCACTTTCCCTTGGTACCTCATACTTAACTTCTCCTTGAATCTTGAGCCGCCGTTCCCGCCGTTCTAATAACGACGCCGGCCGCTAAATTAATAAATTAGGCTTTTATCTAAACAACTAGATAAATTAGCCACTCTACAAAGTTTAAACTACTGAATAGATAATGTCAAGCTATTTTTTACCCTTATTTTTTACTCCGCCGTATTTCCTCTGGCGCAAAATTTCGTATGCGGCGACGGCAAAACTTATGGACGCGTTTAAGGAGTTTACTCCGGCTTCCATGGGAATTTTTAAAATCTTATCGCAATTTTCGGCGGTAAGCCTTCTTAAGCCCTTTCCTTCGGAACCTACCACGACGGCTAAGGGGACGTTGAAATCCATATCGTATATAGTATCGTCCGCCTCTCCGGAAAGTCCTGCGACCCAAATGCCGCGCTTTTTTAAATCGCCTATCGTCCGCGAAATATTAACCACCCTTACCGAATCGACGTAAAACAAGGCCCCCTGTGAAACATAAGCGACTGAAGGGGTTATAAAAACGGCGTTGGACTTCGGCATTATTATGCCGGAAACTCCGGCTCCGCTTGCCGTTCTGATAATAGAACCGAGATTCTGCGGGTCGGTTATTTCGTCTAATATTAAATACAGGGGTATATAATTATTTTTACCGGCTTTATCGAACAAATCTTCGTAATCTTTCTCGATATATTCGACGTTAACGGCTATGCCTTTTATAAGGGCTTCTTTGCCGTATTCGTTTATAAAGGCGCCGTCGTTCTTGGCGGTAATATTAATGTTTTTTTCTTTGAGAAGCTCCGTAAGATTTTTATCTATAATTCCGCTTTTCCATTTTTTTTCGCTTACGAAGACCGTGCCGCCCTTCTTGACGTTCCCCGAAAGAACCGCTTCTCTGACGGTATTTGTGCCGTAAACAGTCAGCCTCATATTTTTTATATTACCTTATTTTGTTATAATTTTAGCTCTTTTCTACGTCGGCGTAAACATTCGCAAGGGCGTCCGCCGGATTTTCCGCGCCCGTTATCTCCCTTCCTACTACGATATAATCCGCTCCGGCTTTAAATGCCTCAGAAGGCGTCATTATTCTTTTCTGTCCGCCGTTCGGCTCTTTCAGCCCCTCTGTTTCTCCATGCGAAAGCGCATGGACGTCTGCATTTTTTGCCTTTGCCTTCATCCTTATCCCCGGAGTTACCGTTTTAAAATCCTGTCCAAATATATTTTTTATCTTAAGCGACTCATGCCCCGAGCATACCACCCCGTCCAAACCCGAAATCTTGGCTAATTTCGCGAGATGCAGGGCAAGACCCGAAGCGATGCCGTCCGCTTCCCCCTGCCCTTTCTCTTCCATATTATTATTATAAAAAACCTGTTTTACGTCGATATCGGACAAACTGGTAAGGACGGTAACGGCAATGACGTCGATATGCCTGCCTGCCGCATCGGAAGCCTCTTCGCCCGCCGTTTTTGCCGCTTTCATCATATCCAAGCCTCCGGAAGCGTGAACGTTAATTATATCCGCTCCTAATTTCCCCGCCGATTTAACGGCTTTATAAACGGTATTCGGAATATCGTGATATTTAAGGTCTAAAAATACTTTGCATCCGTAATCTTTTACTAAATCGACGCTTTTTGCTCCGCAGGAAGTAAACAGTTCGAACCCTATTTTATAAAAATACGCCCCGCCCTTAAGCTTTTCGAGCAGTTCCTTGACAGGCTTTAAATCGCCGTAATCCAGAGCTATTATTATTTTCTCTTTAAAATTTTTCATCTTAAGAACTCGCAAAGAGGCACGAATTTATATCCTTCTTTTTTAAGCGCGGGTATTTCGCTCATTAACGTTTTAACTGTGTCCAACCTCGGATGCCCTATGACTATAACTCTTTTAAACCGCTTTGCCAAAGCCGCCGCAATATTAATCTGATTTTCGATATAACCGTCCGCCGGTTTATCGTCGATGAAAACATCCCTCTGCGCCGACGGGATGCCCTGCTTCAATGCGCATCTGTAAGCATAACTGTTATCGTCCGTCAGGCTGTCCATAAAAAACATGTTCTTTTTTTTAAAATCGGATACGGCATCGCAAATCTTTTTTTTATCGGACGTGAACAGCGACCCTTCATGGTTGTTTGCGCCGTCTATATATGGAAGCCTCTTTATGTCTGCGGATATTTTCCGCCTTATTTCTTTTTTATCCATCGATATGAACAATGCTCCGTCGCCCGGAAAAAGAGCGGTATCCACGGGTTCCATAGGAGTATGCATAATCGTTTCGTATCCGAGCTTATGTAATTTTAAATCGATATCCTTCGAGTAATGCGCATATGGAAATATCGCGAAAGTAATCGGGGTTTTAAGCGAAATCAAACTGTTTATATAAGACCTGCGGTATCCGACGTCGTCAATATCCAAGGCGATTTTAGGCGACCCGGCATACTCTCTTATGGACGTAAATCCGCTTTCGTTTATCCCTTTTACTATAAATACCGCCTTTAAAAACAGTTTTGATTTAAAGTAAAAATATAAACACAGACAGTTGTTTTTAACGGCATAGGAATAATATTTTAAACCGGCTTTCGACGGAATTATAAAATTTTTAAATTCATCGTTAAAAATATTTTCTATCGGAACGAAACCGCCGTTTTTTGATATGAGAATATCGTATTTTAAAAAACTTACTCCGACTCTTTTTAAATTGTTTTTAAAATTAACGGGGGCTTTGATATTTAAATCGATATGCTGTTTTATGATATCGGTTTTAGATATTTTAAGGTCTGTCAGCGTTTTTTTAAAAAACTTTTTAAAGTTTTTTACCGGATGCTTTTTGTATTCTTTTATTTTTAAAGCCGGTTTGACAAGAAGCGGTTGTTCGCGATAACGCTTTTTTGAAACCACGAATTTATAATAAACGGCCGCGGAAAAAATAACTACGATTACAACGACCGGTATTATTAAAAAAAGTTTATTTATCTTTTTTTCGGACAACCCTTTTTTACTCCTTCGCCCCTATGCTTTTAATATCGTCCCAACTTTTTAAGAGTTCGTAAGCAAACCTGAACTGGTCGTCTTTCTTGAAATAAATCTTGAAAGTCTTATAACTGGGCATATTTTTCATTCTTTTGCTTTCGGGATTCTGAAAATGATGCCTTAAATTAACCTCTCTTAATTTTCTAAGAGGCTTGACGAATATAAAATCTTTCGAACTGTGGATGTCAAAATTGGGTATGACGCCAGTATCCTGCACGGAAACGCCGTTTGGAAGAAAATAAAAAGCCGTGGTAAGTCCCATGCCGGTACCGTCGGGCAGGGAAAAAACAGTCTGCACCGAACCTTTCCCGAATGTTCTCGTTCCTACTACTACCGCCCTTTTATGCGCCTGTAGGCTTCCCGCCGTTATTTCGGCGGCGCTTGCCGTGCCGGCATTTACGATAACCGCTATGGGATAATTAGGAACTATATGTTTTCCCAGCGCATAATATTTTATGTCCTGCGATTTTATTCTTCCCTTTGTATAAACTATTACTCCGTCTTTTATGAAATCGCTGCCTACCTTGACGGCTTCGTTTAGCAGCCCGCCCGGGTTGTTTCTTAAGTCGAGTATGAGCCCTTTAATTCCGTGTTCCTTTAAATTTATTATTTTTAACGCCTTTAAAAGCTGTGAATTAGTATGTTCCTGAAAACTCGAAATTCTGACGTAGCCGATATGATGAGGAAGTATCATATATTTAACGCTTTTTAATATTATCTTTTCCCGCATAAGCCTAAAAGTTTTAGGACCCTTGAACTCTTTCCGTTCTATCAGCAGATTTACCGAAGTGCCTGCTTTGCCGTGCAAAAGGTTTACGGCTTTCATGATATTCATATTGTAGGTCGAGATATTATTGATTTTTTCAATGATATCGCCGGCTTTAACGCCTGCCTTAGCGGCAGGAGAACCGTCTATAGGGGCTATAACTACTATATACTTGTTTTTTGTCGAAATTTTAATGCCTATGCCTGTAAATTCTCCGGAAGTTTCCGACCTCATCTGCCTGAATTCGCTTGGGGTAAGAAAATACGTATGGGGGTCCAGAGTCGATACCATGCCTTCTACGGCGCCGAATACGAGTTTTTTAGAAGATTCTTTTTTAATATAATTATTTTTTATTAAAGTATAAACTTTTGAAAATAATCTTAAATTTTTGAGCGCGCGTCCGCTTAATTTTTCTTTGTTTACGGTGTACTCCGGATTTTTTTTGCCGGTTTTGCCGGCGGCAAAACATATATTGCCTTTCGGCGCAAATGCCGAAGCCAGAAAAACAAAAAATAAAAGAATTAAAAAATACCGCAGTTTGCCCATCGTTTACCTCATTATAATAAATTTTATATCGTTCTTTCTGGAACTGTCGTTTAAATTATGAATTAATTTTATAACTTTGCGCTTTAAAAGTCTATTATTTTTATTATGCTTATTTTTTATTTTTACGGATTTTATATATTTATTTATTCCGCCTATTAAAACTTCCAATTTTCTTTTTGTGCCGTTAATGCTTTTAACCGCCGTAACCAGATTGTTTTTTTCTTTTTTTAAATATTTTTTAAGTTTTAAAAATTTATTTTTGCGTTTAATGAGTTTCGACAGCCTTATCTCCTCTTTCTGCAAAAGCGTTTTTAGCTGATAGTTTACAATAAAGCTGTCCGCATTATCCTTAAAAGATAATAACTTGGTCGAACCGTACTCTTTATGGATTATAAAAATTCTCGTCGTCAGTTCTTTAATAAGCAGTCCGTCTTTTTTTATCTTATCCTTTAATTTCTTTATTTTACCTTTCGCATTTTTTATTTTATTTTTTAAATCTTTAATATCTTTCTCTTCTTTGGAAATTTTGGAAGATAAAAAAGCGAGGTCTTTTTTGTAAAAATTGAGTCTTTTTAATATGGCGGAATATTTTGAAACGGATTTTGAACCGTGGCGGTTAAGACGCCCGTTAGAAGATGCGGCGGCGGCGTTAAAACAAAATACCGTTAAAATTATTATAAGGAAAACGGGGGAAGCTGCTATTGCTTTTTTCATCGATAAAATTAAATCCCGCTTTTCTATACCGATTTGTATTAGCATAGAAAAGCGGGCGGAAAATTTTGAATTCTAAAACCTTAGCTGTTTGCTTTAGGGGCTGCCGGAGCTTTAGGGGCTGCGGTTGTTTTAGCCGCCTCTTTTTTAGCAGGAGCTTTGGCTGTGGCAGCAGGCGCTGCCGGAGCAGTTACGGCTGCCGGAGCTTTAGGGGCCGGTTTCGGAGCCTGTTTCTTTGCGCAACCAGAGAATGCCAATGCAGATACGACTAAAAACGCTCCTAAAACTAATACTGTAAGCTTTTTCAAAATTTATCACCTCCTTTAACATTTTTTATTCTATTTTTAGCAGAAGATTTTGTCAAGAGAAATTTTTTATTGAAAAAAAAATATTGAAAAAAATCTGTAATATAATATCATATACTATGATAAAATGAAAACATTTAATTTTCATATAATAACCAAAGATTTCGATTCGGACGGAGAAGAAAAATATCTAAAAGATTTGGCTAACGTTGCCGTCTTAAGTTCTGCGGATATTTTGCAGTTAAGAAATAAAAAAATTTCGGCGCGCGGTCTTTACCGTTCGGCTCTTTTTATAAAAAAAACATTGGAAGGTTTTGTGAAAAATAAAAAACCTGCGTTTATAATAAACGACAGGCCGGATATCGCATATATGGCGGGGGCGGACGGCGTTCATATAGGGCAGGACGACCTTCCGGCGGCTTCCGTAAAAAAATTGTTTCCCGGCTTGATAATAGGCGTCAGCGCGGAAAACATAGGGCAGGCGGTCAAGGCCGAGAAAGACGGCGCCGATTATATAGGTATCGGGCCGGCTTACCATACCGGTTCAAAAGCCGACGCAGGAGCGTTAATGGCTCGTGAAACTATGGAAGAAATATGCGGCGGGGTTAATATACCCGTAATAGCCGTCGGAGGTATAAACGAGTTTAATATTAAGGATTTTGCCCCGTTGGGCGTAAACGGAATTGCCGTAATAGGCGCGGTTTCAAATGCCGAAAATCCTCTGGAAACCGCTTTGAAATTCAGAAAAAATATCGATAAATATTTAAAACAATAAAGGTCTTAACAAATTTGATAGAATTCAGCCACGTTTATAAAAACTACGATAAGAATTATATTTTAAGGGATTTAAATTTTACGATAAATAAAGGTGAATTTATTTTCATAACGGGACCGTCCGGCGCCGGCAAAACGACCACTCTTAAAATGCTTATAGCCATAGAAAAACCTACCCACGGAGCCGTAAAATTTTTAGGAAAAGAACTTCAGGATTTAAAACCGCGGGATATACCTTTTTTAAGAAGAAAGATA
>JAJXXD010000150.1 GCA_021781285.1 bacterium
CGGACTACAGGAAATGGCAGGACTTTCGGCGATAGCAAACGGCGGACGCATAATAAAACCTTATATTATTAAAAAAATCGTAAATGCATATGGAAAAGTTATTTATAAAGCAAAATCAAAATATTTAAAAAGAATAATAACCCCCAAGATAGATAAAGAAGTTAAATATATGATGCGGTTGGTAGTTAAGGGGGGGACGGGGCAGTATTCTAATCTCATAGATTTTAAGGTTTCCGGAAAAACGGGGACTGGTCAGATTGCTGACCCTAAAACGGGAAAATATTATAAAAACAGATATACGGCATCTTTTATGGCTTTTGTTCCATATAAGCATCCTGAATTAGCGATGCTCGTGGTTCAGCAGGAACCCTCTAAAATAGGTTATTACGGCGGAGCCGTCAGCGCGCCGGTCGTGCGCAGCGTATTTCAAAATGCATTAAATATATTAAATATATATCCCGGCGGAAATGCTTACATAAAACAGTCGAAAACAGGGGCGGACCTTAACGGCAATCTTTCAACGGCAAGCGGCGGAACGGAGAATGCTTCAATAAACGATTCGGGAGTGATGCAGGATTTAAAAGGCGACACTATTTATCAGGCATTAAAGATTTTAAAGAAATATAAGTTTGCCGTAAAAATCAGCGGAAGCGGATATTTGTATTATCAGAGCATTAAGCCCGGAACGAATACCGGTAACGAAAAAGTTATAGTTTTAAAATTTAGACCCGGTAAATATTATGCCCCGGCAAATTTAAAAATTGCAAAAAAAAATAAAAAATAAAATCTTATGTATATCAGAGATATTATAAAAAATAACGATTTGGTAAAATCCGTGTTCGGCAGGACGGATATCGATATTACAGGGATATCTAACGATTCCCGCAGCATAAAAAAAGGATATCTTTTCGCCGCAAGAAAAGGGTTTAACGTCGATTCCAATATTTATACAGAAGAAGCCATATCCAAGGGCGCTTCAGCGATATTAACGGACGATGCCGAAATTGCGAAAAAGCTTGAAAATAAAGATATTACCATAATAACGGCAAATGACGCCTTAAAAGCCTATGCCGTCATTTCCAAAAACTTTTTTGGCAATCCGGCGGAAAAATTAAAAATTGTGGGCGTTACGGGAACAAACGGGAAAACTACCACGACGTTTTTACTAAAATCTATTTTAACGGCGGCGGGAAATAATGCAGGTTTAATAGGAACGATAGATTATGAAATCGGAGGCGGTATTGCCCGGTCTAAGAATACTACGCCGGATGCTTATGAACTTAACGAGATGTTTGCCGAAACGGTTAAATCCGGCGGAGGTTATTGCGTTATGGAGGTTTCCTCGCACAGTCTGGCGCAGGACAGAGTTTACGGCGTTCCTTTCGATATTGCGGTTTTTACTAATTTGACCCGGGACCATCTCGATTACCATGAAAATATGGATAAATATTATTCGGCTAAAAAAAAGCTTTTTTCGGAAATATTATTAAAAAGCTCTAAAACGAAAAAATTTGCCGTAATAAATAATGACGACCGTTACGGAAAAAGACTTATAGGCGAGTTAAAAGAAGAAATTAAAAAGGAAGATAAAATCAATCTGCTCGCATACGGGTTAGGCGAAGACTGCGATATATCAGCCAGAAACATAAATTATTATAGAGACGGTTTAAAATTAGATATTATTTTTCCCGGCAATAATGTTATAAAGGGCATCTATTCCAATCTTATCGGCAGCTATAACGTTTACAATATACTTGCCGCAGTTTCCGCGGCATATGCTCTCTCCATATCGGAAGATTTTATAATTTCGGGAATAGAATCGTTAGCCAATGTTCCGGGCAGGGTGGAAAAGGTAAACACCGGAAATGCCGCTTCGCCTTTAATTTGCATAGATTATGCCCATACAGACGATGCGCTTAAAAGGGTGCTGTCCGCTTTAAGGGATATAAGCGGCGGCAGGTTAATAAGCGTTTTCGGATGCGGAGGCGACAGAGATAAGGGGAAAAGACCGCTTATGGGCATGCATTCCACTGATATAGCCGATATAAGCATAATTACGTCCGACAATCCAAGAAACGAAGACCCATTGTCGATTATAAGGGAAATAGAAGCGGGAATAAAAAATGCCTTATTTATAGATAAGGGCGAATTAAAAAATGAAATGAACGGACATATTTATACTATCGAGGAAGACAGGGCAAAAGCAATAAAGATTGCGCTTTCCATAACATCGGAAGAAGACGTCGTTCTTGTTGCGGGTAAGGGTCACGAGGATTATATGATAGTCAAAGAAAACAGGTTTCATTTCAGCGATAAGGAAGAAATATTAAAATATTATAACCTTTAAATATTATGAAAATAGAATATAACTTAACCTTAGACGAAATTTTAAACTGCACGGACGGAAAAGCCGTAATTTCCGGAAACGGAACCGGACCTTTTGTTTTTAACGAAATATTCACGGATTCAAGGGAAAATTTTTCTAGAAATGCCGTATTTATTGCATTAAAAGGGAAGAACTTTAACGGAGAAGATTTTGTCGATGCCGTTTTTAAAAAAGGCGGATACTGCGCCTTAGTTTCATGGGATTTCCTTGAAGGCCACGATATATCCGTATATTCCGATAAAATTATTATAGCGGTTGCGGATGCCGCTTCCGCTCTTGGAAGCATTGCAAAATTTTATTTAAGCAAGTTTGATTTAAAGAAAAAAATAGCTATAACCGGTTCCTGCGGAAAAACAACTACAAAGGAAATGGTATTCAATATGTTTTCTTTAAAATACGGCAAAGAAAAAATTCTTAAAAACGATTATAATTATAATAATCTGATCGGCGTTCCCAAAACTATTTTTGGATTAAATAAAAATCATGAGTATCTTATTTTAGAAATAGGAACAAACAAAAAAGGAGAGATAAAAAAACTTTCGGAAATTATAACTCCGGATGTAGGAGCAATTACAAATATAGGTAAATCCCATCTTCTTGAATTCAAAAATCTCGAAGGAGTTTTTGAAGAAAAGAAAGAACTTGCCCTCGCCTTGAGCCTTAAGAAAGATTCATTTCTGATAATAAATGCCGACGACGAAACGCTGTCCGCCGAATGTAAATATAAAAATTTTCCGGACGTAAATATTATTTCGTTTGGATTCGGAAAACAAACCGGCGTGTCTCCCGATATTTTATGCGATAACGTCGATATAAACAGAGAAACCGGCAAGGCTGTTATGGAGATTTCTTTTAAAGGAAAAAAATATTCCTCAAAGATTAATTTTTACGGAATGCATTTGATTTCCGACCTTTTATGCGCCGTTTCAATAACTGCGGCTTGCGGAATCGACATCGAAACCGGATTAAAGGCGATTGAAGGGTTTACGCTTCCGGATGGAAGAATGCAGGTAATTCCTAATTATGCAGGCGGATATGTATTGATAAACGATTCTTATAATTCAAATCCCGATTCCCTTAAAGCGGCGCTGGATTATATAAAAACAAATTACGGCGGCAAAAAGAAGATATTGGTTTTAGGGGATATGCTGGAATTAGGAGATTCGGCCGAAGCCGAACATATCGAGATCGGACGCAGTATCGGCGATACGGCCGATTATATATTTTATAAAGGGGATTATTCGGATTTTATAACAAAGGGGCTTGTAGAAAAAGGATTTACCGGTAAATTTTTCATAATAGGAAATAAAAATGCCTTCGCAGATACGTTTAATAAATTAGATAAAAAAAACAGCGTCATATTAGTCAAAGGTTCGAGAGGTATGAAACTTGAGGAATATTTCGAAGAAGAAATGCCAAAAAATAAAGAAAAGAGAGGTAACTGAAATTACTTATGCTAAATTTTAATATTGATTTTTTTAGATATATTACGTTCAGGTCGTCCTATGCAATAATTTTATCTTTGATATTATCTATCGCATTCGGGAAGATATTTATCAAAATATTAAAAAAAATGAAAATAGGTCAGGTCGTAAGAGAAGACGGTCCTAAATCTCATATAAACGAGAAGAAAGATATTCCTACTATGGGAGGACTTCTGATATTATTCAGCGTCGTAATCCCTGTGTTATTGCTTACGAGGCTTTATAATTTTTACCTTTATATGGGCATATTAACCCTTTTAGGTTTCGGGCTTATCGGCTTTATCGACGATTTTTTAAAAGTCAGAGGACATTCTTCTAAGGGATTAAGAGGCAAATACAAATTTGCCGTCCAGAGCTTAATCGCCCTTTTTGTTTCCGCAGTATTATATTTTCACGATAAATCTTTAGGCTTAGTGGTTATTCCGTTTGTCAAGGATTATTATCTGAATCTCGGTCCATATTTTATAATTTTTGCCGCATTTATAATAATCGGTTCTTCTAATGCCGTTAATTTAACAGACGGACTCGACGGACTTGCGATAGGGGTTTTTGCCGTTTCTATAGCCGGATATCTTGTATTCTCCTATGCCGCTTCCAATTATAAATTCGCAAATTATCTATCCATACCTTATATGAAAAATATAGGCGAAGTAGTTATTTTATGCGCTTCGCTGTTCGGGGCTTCAATCGGCTTCCTGTGGTTTAATTCTTATCCCGCATCGGTTTTTATGGGAGATACCGGTTCGATATCTCTGGGGGCTATCCTTGGATATGTAGCAATAGTTTCACAGCAGGAAATACTGCTTGTCATAATAGGATTCGTATTCGTGATAGAGGCATTAAGCGTCATATTTCAAGTGGGTTCTTATAAACTGCGGAAAAAAAGAATATTTAAAATGGCGCCGATCCACCATCATTTTGAAATCGAAGGCGTGCCGGAGTCTAAGATAGTAATAAGACTGTGGATTATTTCATTGATATTGACGATATTCGCTCTTTCGACGCTAAAACTGAGGATTTTCTAATGAGCGTTCTAATTCTGGGTTACGGGAAAACAGGCAAGGCGCTTTACGATTATATCTCTGGCGCAAATGATTGCCGCAAAAACGAACCGGTTCTAATATACGACGATATCGCCGAAGGCGTCGGATTGTCAAGCGAAAGCGCTTTGTTTTTTAATAAAACAAACGAGGAAATTTTATTCGGCAGATATTTTGAAAGTATTGAGCAGTGCATAGTGAGTCCCGGAATAGAAAGGAACCATAAAATTATTTTGAGGCTGAAAAAGCATAATATTCCTGTTTACAGCGAGATAGAATTTGCCTATAAGGAATTAAAAAATAGTTCAAAAATTATTGCGGTTACCGGAACAAACGGAAAAACCACTACGGCGACTCTTTGCAAAAGCGCGGTGGATAAAGCGGGTTTAAACGGTAAAACGTTCACGGGAGGCAATCTCGGAGTCCCTTTTATTTCCGGCATAAAGGATTATAAGGATTTTATTTTGGAAATATCCAGTTTTCAACTTGAGTGGATTTATGATTTTAAACCTGATATCGCGGTTCTGCTCAATGTCGAGGATGACCATTTAGACAGATACGAAAATTTCGACGAGTACAGGCTTACGAAATATAAATTGTTTAAAAACCTTCAATACAGCGATATCGCTGTATTGAATTACGACGATTACAATTCGTCTATTTTAAAGGGCGTTACCGGTTCAAATGCCGTTTTGTACGGATTTGACGAAAATAAATGCGACGTTTACTATAAAGACGGCGTCATTAATTTAAGGCTTAGGGATATTTGCGGTTTTAACGCTTCCATATCTTTGGAAAACGTAAAGGATAAAAGAAAATTCGTTATCGGCGATATGATGGCGGCGGCATGCTCTTTAATGTTATATGGAATTTCTCCCGATATTATAGTATCGGCGTTTGAGGAATATAAGCTTTTGAAGCACAGAGTCGAATATATAGGAAATATCGGAGATATGGAATTTTACGACGATTCAAAGGCCACTAATCCTGCCGCGGTAATAAGCGCCCTTGAATCATTCGGCGGGAAAAACAGGAATATAGTTCTTATACTGGGGGGCAAAGATAAGGGGTTTAATTACGAGCGTATGATTCAGCCGATAAAAAACAGCGTAAAGGCATGCGTTTTGATGGGCGAAACAAAAGATATTCTGCGTGATGTTTTACGGGGGCATATAGAGTTGCTCACGGCGGACGATATGGAGGATGCGGTTAAGAAGTCGGTTGATTTTTTAAAGAATAATTCTACGGCGGGCGCCGCAGATACGGTTCTTCTTTCTCCCGCTTCTTCCAGTTTCGATATGTTCAGGGATTATAATGAAAGAGGAGACGTATTTAAAAAATGCTACCGGAAATTAAAAGATAATTTTGTGGATAAAATATGATTAACTACGGAAAGATTTTTATAAGAAAATACGACATAACTTTATTTTTAACCGCTATATTGCTTATAGCCCTTGGACTCGTTATGGTCTATTCGACAAGCGCGATGATTTCTATCGTCCAATACGGCGTAAGCTATCATTTTATTATAAGGCAGGGTATTTACGTTGCGGTATCGGGGGTTTTTATATGGTATTTGATGCATAACGATTACCATATTTTAAAATCGTTCTATAAGATTATTTTATTAGGAATAGTAGTTTTAATGGTTATGGTATTTATTCCTCACATAGGCATCGATGCCGGCGGCTCGAGAAGGTGGGTCAATTTCAAGATTTTCAGCATACAGCCTTCCGAATTTTTAAAAGTTTTTTTTATAGTATATCTGGCTAATTTTTTAGAGAAAAGAAAGGATATATTAGATAATAACCGTTATTCCCTGATGTTCATCAGCCCTTTTATATTTATGGGATTTTTAGATATTTTACTTTTGAAAGAGCCTGATTTTGGGGCGAGTTCCATTTTATTTATTACGACATTCATAATGTTGTTTGCCGGCGGAGTGTCTCTTATTTATCTTATTGCCGCGGCATCCTTAGGAAGCGTTGCGGCATATTTTCTTATTTTTACGGTAGCATACAGAAGAGACAGGATACTTGCGTTTCTTCACCCTTTTCACGATAAGTCGGGCATAGGTTTTCAAATAATACAGTCTTTGTATGCATTCGCAAGGGGCGGTTTTTTCGGAGTGGGTCCGGGCAACGGAAAGGAAAAATTGTTTTTTCTTCCTACCCCATATTCGGATTTTATATTTTCCTCGGTAGGCGAGGAGCTTGGATTCATAGGCGTGCTTATATTTATACTTCTTTATCTGATATTGGCATACAGGGGATTAAAAATTGCGATACATGCGCCTGATCTTTTCGGAACGTATCTCGCGTACGGAATTACCTGTCTTATCACGTTAAGCGCTTTTATAAATATCGGAGTGGTTATGGATTTACTGCCTACAAAAGGGCTTGCTTTGCCTTTCATAAGCTATGGCGGCAGTTCTTTGCTTGCTTCATGTATCGGCATAGGGATTTTGCTTAATATATCTTCTCAAAGCCTTAAGGGGAAAAATATTTAATGAATATTATAATTGCAGGCGGCGGAACCGGCGGACATTTGTTTCCGGGCATTGCGGTTTATGAAAAATTAAAAAGTTTAGGCGGCGGGATAAAAGTTTATTTCATAGGTACGGAAAGAGGCATAGAAAATAAGATTAAAGACGAATACGGTTTTGAATTATTTACAATAAACGTTAAGGGATTTTCCGGGAAAAGTTTTATGAATAAACTAAATTCTTTAATAGGGTTGTTTAACGCGGCAAAAAAGGTAAATTCTATTTACCGCAATATAAAACCGGATTATGTTCTTGGATTGGGAGGATATATCTCTCTCGTTCCGCTTATCATGGCAAGATTAAAAAAGATAGAATGCGGAGTTATGGAGCAGAATGTGATGCCCGGACTTTCCAATAAAATACTGGCGTTTTTAGGAATAACCGTTTTTGCCTCTTTTGAAGAAACAAAAAAATATTTGCGGTCTTCCCGCGTCATAGCAACCGGAAATCCCGTCAGGGAAAAAATATTTAAATTAGCAGTATCGGAATCGACCAAAAAAAATGAATTTACAAATAAAAAAAATTTAAGCATATTTGTTTTCGGAGGTTCTCAGGGCGCCTCATCTCTTAATAACGCCGTTATGAATATGCTGTCCCGGCTTGACGAAGAAATATCGGGCAATATAACCGTATATCATCAAACAGGAGAACGAGATTTAGAAAAAGTAGAAAATTTTTATAAGAGCGCCAAAATAAGCAAATACGAAGTTTTTTCATTTACCGATATTATAGAACATTATTATTTATCAAGCGACGTTGTTATATGCAGGGCAGGAGCAGGGACATTATCGGAACTGATTTTATTGCGTAAGCCTGCTATTTTGGTGCCGTACCCTTTTGCGGCAAAAAATCATCAGGAAAAAAACGCTTCAGTGTTTTCAAGTAAAGGGTGTTTTAATATGCTCAAGGATAACGAAAATCTTTCGAAAGAATTATTACAAACAATTTGTAAAATATTCTATAATAGAGATTTGTTAAAATATATGTATGAAAATTTAAAAATGTTTGCCGTTAAAGATTCTGCTTTAGAAATAGCAGGCATAATATTAAATAATAACATAAAAAAAGGGTAAAGGAGCGCAATAATGAAAATCGGCGTCAAAAAGATTCATCTTATCGGCATCGGAGGTTCAGGCATGAGCGGCATAGCGGAGGTTCTCATTAATTCCGGCTATTCCGTGACCGGTTCAGATATAGAATACAGTCAGACAATAGAAAAAATCGAATCTATCGGCGGCAGGGTTTTCATCGGACACAGTTCCGAAAATATTAAAGAGGCGGAGGTCGTAGTTTATTCTACGGCTATTAGGGAAGATAATTTGGAGCTTATGGAAGCTCGAAGCAAAAAACTTACGGTACTAAGGCGCGCGGAGATGCTTTCCGAACTGCTTTCCTTAAAAAAAGGCATTGCTATTGCCGGTTCCCACGGCAAGACGACCACTACGTCCATGATATCTTCCATACTTGGAGAAGCGGGGGTTGACCCCACCTTTGTCGTGGGCGGAAAGGTTTTCGGATTAGGCATGCATTCAAAGGTCGGCAAGGGAGATTATATGGTCGTAGAGGCGGATGAAAGCGACGGCTCTTTTTTAAAGCTTAAGCCAGATTATTGCGTCGTTACGAATGTCGATTACGAGCATTTGTGTTATTACGGGAACATAGAAAATTTAAAAAAATCGTTTATAGATTTTATAAATAATATTCCTTTTTTCGGCTTTGCGGTTTTATGCGCGGACAATCCTATATTAAGCTCTCTTTTCCCGGAAATAAACAAAAAATATTTTACCTACGGCATAGAACAAAAGGCGGATTATTATGCCTTAAATATAGCGTTAGAAAAAAATTCTTCTATATTTGACGCATATGCCGGCGAAAAATTAATAGGAAAATTCAATTTATCGGTTCCGGGGATGCACAATGTCCTGAATGCTCTTTCTGCTATCGTTACCGCTAAAGAGTTGGGGATAAAAACGGAATTTATTCAAAAAGCCCTTAAAGATTTTCACGGCGTAGAAAGAAGATTCCAAATTAAAAAATCTAACGACAGGCTCATAGTGGTGGACGATTATGCGCATCATCCGGTCGAAATAGCGGCTACCCTTAAAGCCGCTAAAAACTGGAACAGGCAGATAATCGCCGTTTTTCAACCCCACAGATATTCAAGAATGAAAGATTTAATGGACGATTTCGTAAATTCTCTTAAACTTGCCGATTTCGTTATAATAACGGATGTTTATT
>JAJXXD010000063.1:0-1263 GCA_021781285.1 bacterium
TCAAAAAAAATTCCATTTTTATTTCAAAAATACGCCTTTCTCGTTAAAATTAGTAAGAATTATAGGTTCAACGGATAATCTTAAAGGTCCCGCCGGCGTCGCATTCGGCAAAAGAAACAATGTTTACATAGTAGATTCGGGTAATTCCAGAGTCTTAAAATTCAATATTAAAGGCGGTTACATAAGGCAGTGGGGTATAGAAGGGAAAGCTACGGGCGAATTCGTGGTGCCTCTGTTTGTAACGGCTTATGAAAAATCTGGAGAAATCTACATAGTAGATTCCGGCAACTCAAGAATACAGGTTTTTAAACCGGACGGAAATTTCGTTTCCGAATTCGGGATTTCAAAAAATTCTAAAAGAATGTTAATACAGCCTACATTCGTAGGTTTTGCGCACCATAAAATTTATGTGGCGAATTCCGGTTCCGACAACATAATGATATATTTAAATAATGGGCAATTTTACGAAAGAAAAGGAAATTCGTCGATTCAGGTCGGCGCAGGAGCCGTTAATGCGGCAGCGCCTAACAGCCCTCAAGGAGGCTCTTCTCAAAATTCCGGCGGCAGTGCCGGTAAAAGCGCTAATAACGCCGCCGCCAATAAGCCTTCCGCTCCGGCGCCTGCAGGTTCGCCGGTCATGTTTAAAAAGCCCGTCGGCATAGCTTTTTCTAAAAAATATATCTATATTTCGGATTACAGCCTTTCCAAAATACTCGTTTTTAACAGGCAGTTCGATTATATCGGGTCTATCGGCACGCCGGGAGAAACCGGTTATCAGCTGTATCATCCGGTCGGTATCGTTTATAAAAACGGTTATCTTTACGTAGCTAACTACGGCAGAAGTATTTTAACGGTATTTAAATTAGATAACGGTTACAACGTTATAAAAACTTATAATTTCGGAACGCCGGGTATAGGCAGGGATAATTTCAATCATGAATCCAATATATCTATTTCTTTAAACGGGAAGTATCTTGCGGTTGCCGATACGAACAACAACAGAATATTGATATACCGGATATTCGGCGCAAAATAAAATCATTCCCGCTCTATACCGATATATTCTATGAAAACCAAAGTTGTCATTATAGGAGCCGGTCCGGCCGGTTCATCGGCGGCGATAGCTCTGTCCAAAAAAGGAATTCCTAATATTTTAATAGATAAAAGAGCCGTTGTAGGAATTCCGGTTCAATGCGCCGAATTTACGGGATTAAATATTAATGCGTATGTCGATTTAAACAATATTCCCTCCGCTGTAAATCA
>JAJXXD010000063.1:1273-9632 GCA_021781285.1 bacterium
ACGGGAAAGGGTATATCCTGAACAGGACTGTTTTTGACCTGCATCTGGCGGGCGAAGCCGTTAAATACGGCTCAGAATTGTTGACTGCGACGAGGGTGTATAAAATTAACCGGCAAAAAAACAGCATAGATGTTCTAAATGCGGAAGAAAAAATATCTTACGAGATTTATTACGACTATTTAATAGTCGCCGCCGGACCTAAAAACGGGTTCGGTTATCCTAAAAACAGCGCTTATATTTACGCAACGCAAATAAAAGCAGACTTATTAAAAGAACTCGATTCTGTAATCTGTTATTTCAGGCCGTATATTCCTTACGGTTACGGATGGGTTTTTCCTAAAGGCAAATTTGCGAACGTCGGCATAGGCATAGAAAAACCGGTATCGGAGATGCCGTTGTCTTTATCTTTCAATAAGTTCCTTAACGAAATAAGGAGTACGGGGCTTATCGGATTGAAAATAATAGAAAAAACATCCGGTCTTGTTCCCGTTTCCGGTTTGAATGAAATAACGGACGGAAACATCGCTTTATGCGGCGATGCGGCTGGTTTGACGCATCCGGTTACCGGCGCAGGTATTTTAAGCGCGGTAATATCCGGAGGTTTAGCCGGAGATTATGCCGCCGAGAGCGTTAAGGCGTCCAAGAATTTGCTTGAAGACTACAAGGAAGAGCTGGAGTCTGTTTTTAAAAAGCCCCTGTCCAACGCCGCTAAAAAAAGGTCTGAATTGTATCCTTTAATGAAAGACGACCTAAGCATAGAAAAAAATATAAAACGGCTATGGCCGTCGTTCGAAGAATATTATAAGTGACGGACCCAAATCCCGATTTAGAAAATATTTAATAAATTATAATATTTCGTCATTGCGAGCGCAGCGAAGCAATCTCGTTATTAAGTAATTCAGGTAATTAATATATAAAAATTTCTAAATCGGGATTTGGGACGGATTGCCTTATTGCCTTATTGCCGATAGCGGTGTATAATGATAAAATGACTATGCAGCTTAAGGATATCGTCAATACTTCTCTCAGAGCCGAAAAAAGAGCTTTCAAAGTCGGAATATTTTCAGACGGGGAAAGTTTTTTCTTTAAGGAAAAAGTCGGGATATATTTAGATACTAAGTGGACAAGCTTATACGACATAGGACCGTCGAGAATAGACCGGCCGAAAGACGTTTTTAAAATGGCTTTAAAATTAGGAAAGGCGATAGAAGAAGGCAAACTGGAATTCGGTATTGCCTTATTAGCCGAGGATTGCGGGGCAATTACGGTTTTGCTTAATAAATTTAAAAACGTAAGGGCCGTTTTTGCGGCAGACGAAGAATTTATAAAAAGTTCAAGAAAAAAATTTGACGCCAACGCCATAGTCGTTAAAAATAAAGGTATTACGATAGATACTAAAAACAGCGAAAAGGAAGTTTCTTTATTTCTCGAAACGGCGTTTGACGAAGAAAACCGGTATATACTCGATTTTATAGCCAAAAACGAAAATATAAATGTATAAATGTATAAATTGCGGCGCCGCTTCTTTAAAATGGGTCGGAAGATGTCCGGAATGCCATAGTTATAACACTATGAATGAGATTGCGGCGGAAGAAGAATCCCTTAAAGTCGTAAAATTCAGAAAGAAACTGCCGTCCGTCCCGCCCGTAACTACGCTGGATGCCCAAAATTTAGGCCCTCTTAATAGAATTGCAACGGGAATAAAGGAATTCGACTTATCGGTCGGTTCCGGACTTGTTGCCGGACAGAGTATTCTTATCGGCGGAGAACCCGGAATAGGAAAATCTACCCTTATGCTTCAGGTTGCGGAAAAGCTTGCGTCCGCCGGCATTAAAACCATCTATATTTCTACCGAAGAATCTTTAAATCAGATTATTTTAAGGGCAAAAAGACTTAAAATAGAGTCTAAGGCATTGTTTTTTCAGGCATTGAACGATATAAACGAGATTTTGTACTCCATAGAAAACGGGGGCTACGGCTTTATAATAATAGATTCGATTCAAAGGATAACCATCCCTCAAACGGACTCGGCTTACGGGAGTATTAACGGACTACGCGAGATAGCCCATGAGATAACATCTTTATGCCTTAAGAAAAACTGCGGAGCTTTTCTTGTATGCCATGTTAACAAAGAGGGCGGACTTGCCGGCCCAAAAACGTTAGAGCATATCGTAGATACTGTTTTATATTTCGATTCCGGCAAAAAAGACCCGTATCGTATTTTAAGATGTTATAAAAACAGATTCGGCTCTACCGACGAAGCCGGCATTTATGAAATGTCGGAAAACGGGTTGAAAGGCGTAAAAAATCCTTCGGCATATTTTACTTCGGAGCGTCAGGAAGGTTCGCCCGGTTCGGTAGTTACCCCCTGTCTCGAAGGGACGAGGGCAATGCTTGTGGAAGTTCAGGCTCTCGTCGTTCCGTCTTATATGCCGGTTCCTAAACGGGTATGCCTCGGGATAGACGGCGGAAGGGTTTCTATTATTTCAGCGGTTTTAGAAAAAAAAGAAGGAATAAAACTTTCGTCGAAGGAAATTTATGTTAAAATATTCGGAGGGATAAGCATACAAGAACCTGCGGTAGATTTGCCGGTCGCGCTCTCGATAACGTCTAGCTATATGGAAAAACCTCTGCCCCCGAATTTTACCGCATTCGGAGAAGTAGGTCTGACCGGCGAAATAAGGGGCGTAGCTAATCCCGCCGCAAGAATAAGAGAAGCCGTAAATATGGGTTTCGGCGACGTCTTGCTTCCCTTGTCTAACTTTAACGACGTTAAAAACTTAAAGGGCGTTTCCGGTATAAACCTTCATCCGGTTTCAAAGCTAAAAAAAATTATTGAATATTTAGTCTAACTAAAATAAAATAAACGGCAGGCATAATTAATAAACTAATAAACTTTAAAAAGAGATTAAAATTTGCGGAATATTTCGTTCAGCTATATAGAAGAAGAGCTTAAGAGAGTGGAAGAGCAGTTTGAATCCCACCTTATAACGGAAACCCCGTTAATTCATAAAGTCGCAAAATATGTGATTTCAAGCGGCGGGAAAAGGATACGCCCCATACTTCTCATAGTATCCGCTAAGATTTGCGGATATAAAGGCGCCAATCATATCTCGTTAGCCGCCGTTATAGAATTTATCCATACGGCGACCCTGCTTCACGACGATGTAGTGGACAACGCTCCTTTAAGAAGGGGTAAGTCGTCGGCCAATATGGTTTTCGGAAACGAAGCTTCCGTCCTTGTAGGAGACTATTTATTTGCCAAATCCTTTAAAATTTTATCGGCTCTTAATAATTCCGAAATTATAAAGGCGTATTCCGATGCTACGACGCTTATGGCGGAGGGGGAAGTTAAAGAGCTCGTAAAAACGGCCGACGTCAAGACGACCGAGGAAGACTATCTCGATATAATCATAAAGAAAACGGCGGTTCTTTTTGCCTGCGCTTCACAGGCGGGAGCCATAATAGCCGGCAAAGAAAACGATTGCATAAAAAATCTTTACGATTACGGTTTAAATATAGGAATTGCGTTTCAGCTTATGGACGATGCCTTAGATTATATTTCGGACGAGGAATTCGGCAAGTTTATAGGCAACGATTTGAAAGAAGGCAAGCTCACCCTTCCTCTTATACACGCAATGGAAAGGGCGGACAAAAAAGAAAAGGATATTATTTCTAAAATAATTTATAAGAAAAAACTTACGCCTAAAGACCTGAAGACGGTTTTAGGACTTGTTAAAAATTACGGGTCTATAGACTATACCCTTTCAAAGGCAAAAGATGCCGTAGAAAAAGCAAAGAATAATTTAAACGCATTTCCGGATTCCGAATATAAGACGAGTTTAATAGATATAGCAAATTATATAATAGAAAGGAAATTATAGGCTATGAACGATTTTATTTTTAAAGAAAACGAGCTTTATTGCGAAGATGTTCCCGTTAAAGAAATTGCGTCCGAAGCAGGTACGCCTTTTTATCTGTATTCGCTTGCGA
The DNA here is from genome assembly GCA_021781285.1 of bacterium. Lineage (GTDB taxonomy): Bacteria > SZUA-79 > SZUA-79 > Acidulodesulfobacterales > Acidulodesulfobacteraceae > Acidulodesulfobacterium_A. The sequence goes on from JAJXXD010000063.1 coordinate 5,267, forward strand.
CTCTAAGAAGGCATTTTAACGTTTTTAACGAAAGTTCCAAAGTCTTAAATTCTTTAGTCTGTTACAGCGTAAAGGCTAATTCCAATATCGCAGTGCTTAATTTTTTATTTAAAATGGGATGGGGCGCGGATATAGTTTCCGGGGGAGAGCTTTTCAGGGCGCTTAAAGCAGGCGTCGATGCCGGCAAAGTCGTATATTCCGGCGTGGGAAAAACCGAAAGCGAAATAGAGTTTGCCGTTAAATCGAATATTCTTATGTTTAACGTGGAATCCCTGCCGGAGGTTTTTCTTATAGATAAAGTTGCGGGCAGGCTTAATACGAAGGCAAGAATATCTTTCAGAATAAATCCCAACGTTGACCCTAAAACGCATCCGTATATTTCTACCGGGCTTAAGAAAAATAAATTTGGAATAAATATAAAACACGCGATTTCGGCTTACGAAACCGCCGGAGAACTGCCCAATATCGATGTCGTAGGGCTTGACTGCCATATAGGCTCTCAGTTAACCGAAATAGCGCCTTTTAACGATGCGGTAGGAATAATAAAAGAACTGCTCGATAAAATCGTTTCGAAAGGGTTCGATATAAAATATTTAGATTTAGGAGGGGGTCTGGGCATCACGTATGAAAATGAAATGCCGCCTCACCCTTCGACTTATATGAATTCGATAAAAAAAATATTGAAAGGCTATGAAGGACTGATAATTTTTGAACCGGGAAGGCTGATTGTCGGAAACAGCGGAATATTTGTTACAAAAGTAATATACAATAAAGATACCGGCAGCAAAAACTTTATTATAGTTGACGGCGGTATGAACGATTTAATAAGACCGGCTTTATATGAAGCCTATCATGAAATAGTTCCCGTAATCAAAAGAGACGGTCCGCGCACGAAAGCCGACGTCGTCGGCCCTATCTGCGAGTCGGCGGACTTTTTGGGAAAAGACAGGGTTATGAATTCCGCTCAGGAAGGCGATTTGCTTGCGGTATTCAGCGCCGGAGCCTATGGTTTTTCAATGTCGTCGAATTATAACTCCAGACCGAGGTCGGCAGAGGTGCTTGTCGATAAAGATAAATTTTATATTATAAGAAAGCGTGAAACTTATGAGGATTTAATAAGCAAAGAAACCATACCGGAAAATATAATATAGGCCGGATAAAGAACCAATCTCCGAACAAATAAACTATGGCTGAAGGTTTAAAATAAAAAAAGAAAAGGAGTTAATATGTTTAAAGGAGTGTTTACCGCTATCGTTACGCCTTTTAAAAACGGCAAAATAGACGAAAAAGCGCTTCGTAAATTAATAGAATTTCAAATAGAAAACGGCGTAGCCGGAATCGTGGCATGCGGAAGCACGGGAGAGTCGGCGACTCTGTCGTTCGAGGAGCATGTGGAAGTTATAAGGATTACCGCCGAAGCTGTTTCCGGCAGAATTAAGGTTATTGCGGGGACGGGTTCAAACAATACGGTAGAGGCGGTTCATCTTGCGAAATCAGCCGAAAACTTTAAGATAGACGGACATCTGCAAATTACTCCGTACTATAACAAGCCGACGCAGGAAGGGCTTTTCCTGCACTTTAAAGCCGTCGCCGCAAATTGTTCTATGCCCGTAATTCTTTACAATGTTCCAACGAGAACGGCGGTCAATATTCTTCCGGAAACGGCGCTTAGGCTTGCCGAAATCGATAACATTGTCGGAATAAAAGAAGCGAGCGGCTCTTTGGACCAGGTTACGGCTATTTTAAGAAAAGCTCCCGAAAAATTTTGCGTTCTTTCCGGCGACGATGCCCTCACTCTTCCGGTAATAGCCGTCGGCGGACACGGGGTTATTTCCACCGTTTCCAATGTCGCGCCGAAGGATATGGCGCTTATGACGGATTATGCTTTAAAGGGCGACCTTAAATCCGCAAGGAAGCTGAATTTTAAACTTCTTCCTTTAATTCATGCAATGTTCATAGAAACGAATCCTATACCGGTAAAAAAAGCTCTTAACATAATGGGATTTATAGAAAATGAAATAAGACTTCCTTTATCGGAAGCGTCGGGCATAAATATCGAAAAAATAAAGAGCGCTTTAAAAGAGTACGGGATATTACAGTAAAAACTATAAAATAAATAATTATGGAAAAAACAGGCATAATAGTATGCGGAAGCAAAGGCAGGATGGGCGGAGCAATAATATCCGTTATTCCGGATTACGATAATCTGCTGTTTATAGGCGGCGTGGATTCAAGCTATATGCAGGATGAAACATCCGAAACAGAATCTAAAAAAGCCCCCGCAGGCAAATTTTTAACTTTAAAAGAGGCGCTTCATTTAACCGCCGGAATTAAAAATAAGGTCATAATAGATTTCACGTCAAAAAGCGCCTCTTTAATACATATCGAGGAAGCGGCGCTGTATAATGTTCCTATAGTAATAGGCTCTACGGGATTTTCCGAAAGCGAGTTAAAAGCCGTAGAAAATTACGGAAAACATATTCCCGTGGTGTTGTCCGGAAATATGAGCCTCGGAATTAATGTTTTGCTCAACATAGTTCATGACGCTTCTAAATATTTAGGGGCAAATTACGATTGCGAAATAATTGAAATGCACCATAAAAAGAAAAAAGACGCTCCGAGCGGAACGGCTAAAATGCTCGCCGGAGCCGTCGCAAAACAGAGGAATATAGACCTTGCCGAAAAAGCGGTTTACGGCAGGTGCGGAGACGTCGGAGAGAGAGAAAAAGACGAAATAGGCATCTTTTCCGTCAGGGCGGGAGATATAATCGGCGAACATAAGGTAATATTTGCCGGAAATGAAGAAGTAATAGAAATTTCGCATAAGGCGATATCGAGAAATAATTTTGCGAGAGGGGCTATAAAAGCCGCCGCATGGCTGAGCGGAAAAAATAAAGGATTTTACGATATGAGGGATGTTTTGGGGTTAAATAAATATGAATAAGACAAAGTATATCTTTATAACGGGCGGGGTTGTTTCAAGTTTGGGGAAAGGCATAGCGGCTTCTTCCATAGGCGCGCTTCTGGAAGCAAGGGGGCTAAACATTACTATGCAAAAGCTGGACCCTTATATAAACGTTGACCCGGGAACCATGAATCCTTTTCAGCACGGAGAGGTTTTCGTTACCGACGACGGAGCGGAGACCGACCTCGATCTCGGCCATTACGAAAGGTTTACGTCGCTTTCGCTTACAAAAAAGAACAATTTAACAAGCGGACAGGTTTACGATGCCGTTATCAACAACGAAAGAAAAGGCGCTTATCTGGGAAAAACGGTTCAGGTAATACCTCATATAACCGATGAGATAAAAAAAAGAATAATCGAGGCGTCCGACGGGAAAGACGTTGCCATTATAGAAATAGGCGGAACGGTAGGCGATATAGAAAGCCTTCCCTTTCTCGAAGCCATAAGGCAGTTTAAATTGGATAAAGGAAAAGAGAACGTTCTTTATATTCATCTGACTCTCGTTCCGTTTATAAAAACCGCCGACGAGTTAAAAACAAAGCCGACGCAGCACTCGGTAAAAGAACTGAGAGCCATAGGAATAGAGCCTTCCATTATAATATGCAGGGCGGACAGGGTTCTGCCTCAGGATATAAGGGAAAAAATCGCTCTTTTCTGCAACGTCTCAGCCGATGCCGTTATTACCGCCAAAGACGAAGAAAGCATTTACGACGTTCCTCTTTCCCTGCATGAAGAAAAGCTTGATTCTAAAATAATAGAATATTTAAATATATGGGCTAAATCTCCGGATTTAAACGAATGGACGAATATATCGCAGACATTGAAAACGATGAGAAATTTAGTCACTATTGCCGTCGTCGGAAAATACGTCAATCTTAAAGAGTCGTATAAAAGCCTTAACGAGAGCCTTATTCACGGAGGACTTGCCAATAACGTCAGCGTGAACATAAAATATATTAATTCCGAAGATTTTGAAGGGGACGACTGGAATGAACGGCTTAAAGAATTAGAAGGCTGTTCCGGCATTTTAGTTCCGGGCGGTTTCGGTTCCAGAGGCATTAACGGCATGCTCAAGGCGATTAATTATGCAAGAATCAACAATATTCCGTATTTCGGAATCTGCTTAGGGATGCAGCTTATGACCGTTGAATATGCCAGAAACGTGCTGGGGCTAAAAGAAGCCAATTCTTACGAGTTCGACGAAATTACGCCGGATCCCGTAATAAGCATTATGGAAGACCAGAAAGATATAGGCAATATGGGCGGAACTATGAGGCTCGGAGCATATCCCTGCGTAATCTCGAAAAATACGCTGGCATACCAAATATATTCTAAGAACAATAAAAAATACTCCGCCAATAAGAAAAACGCCGTAAGGCTTAATCATGACGGAAATATTTC
>JAJXXD010000049.1 GCA_021781285.1 bacterium
GAATGCGGCCATGCATGGAGAGCGGCATATATGTATTCCAATACAATGAACGGTCCTTTTGATTTTCTTGACAGCAAATATAAACAGCCCACTCATATATGCGATTTTACTTTAGGCTTGATTAAGAGCGGAGCGATAAAGCTTGACCCTTCGGCAAACGACGACAAGGTGGTTACGTTTCACGATTCATGCAATGTAGCCAGAGGTTCTAGGATAGGGGACGTCGTAGGCGGACAGTTTACGATACCGAGAGAACTGATTAAAGCCGCCGCAAATAAATTTGTAGAATTAAGAGAAGGCACGACTAAAGAAAGCACTTTCTGTTGCGGCGCCGGCGGAGGCTTATTGACCGAAGAAGTTATGAACGTAAGGCTTGCCGGTTCTATGCCCAGAATGCAGACGGTGAAAGAAGCCGTAGATAACCACGGCGTTAATTTCTATGCCCTTATATGCGCAATCTGCAAAACTCAGTTTACGAAAGTATTTCCTCTTTACGGATTAGACGAAGAGATGGTTGGAGGAATTCATCAGCTCGTAAGCAACGCTATAATAATGTAAAAATAAAAAGGTGTCCGATTTTAAATCGGACACCTTTTTATTTAAATCCGATACCTTTATTGTAAAACGGAAGCAATTAATAAGTTAATTAGTTAATTTTGAAGGAGGAATTGATGAAACTTGGAGTTCTTGTTAAAGAAGGCCCCTATATGCATCAGGCTATCGATACCGCATATAATTTTATAGTTGCGGCAATGGAATCGGGGCATGAGATAACGGGCATATTTTTCTACAACGACGGGGTCTATAACAGGTGCAGTACTTTAGAGCCGCCGAGAGATGAAAGAAATATAATGAAACTTCTTTCGGATCTTGAGCTCAAGGGCGTAAGGCTAATAGTATGCGTTGCGGCCGGAAAAAGAAGAGGCATAGTAAACCAAACGGTTTGCAAAGTGGAAGAAATATCCGGTCTGGGGCAGCTTCTTGAACTTTGTATAACGTCTGACAGGATGGTAACTTTTTGATTAAATTTAATTAAAATATTATTTGTTGAGGGAGTAAATAAAATGTCGGAACAGGAAAAAACTAAGGTAATGTTTGTTTGCAGAACCGCTCCTTACGGAACGGTCTATGAGCAGGAAGCAATAGAGGCGATGGTTATGTTCGGGGCATACGAGCAGGATATAAGCGTCAGCTTTGTAGGAGACGGAGTTTTTTCGTTAAAAAAAGGGCAGGATACGGCTTTGCTCGGGAAGAAAAATTTTTCTATGGCGTATCCTATTTTAATTGACGATTTCGAGATTTCGCATATTTATGTCGAAAAAGAGTCTCTTGAAGAAAGAGGTTTAAGCGGCGACGATTTAATGACCGAAGTTGAAATTGTCGATAGAAATTCATTAAAACAAAAAATGAACGAAATGAAAGCATTGTTACCTTTTTAAATTAAAAGTCAAAATATACGAATTAATAAAGGAGGAGAATAAAATTGCTGCATATAATTAAAAAGTCGCCCTATGAATCCTCAGCTCTTAATGATGCCGTAAACTATATAGGTCAAAACGACGATGTGGTTCTATTGGTAGAGGACGGCGTATATGCCGCTAAAAAAGGCGGCAAATTTGAGGCATTATTAAGAAATTTGACACAAAAAAATAGCGTTTACTGTCTTTTGGCAGACATTAAGGCCAGAGGAATACAAGAAAACGAATTAGCGGAAAACATAAAGGTTATCGATTATAAGGGATTTGTAGAAAAAGTCGTAGAGCATAATCCTATGACTTGGTCTTAATTTATGTATAAGTTGTAAGCCTTAAAAATTTCCGGTCCGCTCATTCCTTCAACACGTTAAAAAAAATAATTTTGCTACCAAAAAATAGTTGTTGACATTTTGAGCAAATAATATTAAATATATAGAATTAAATTAAAATCCTAAGAATAGCAAGAATAATTTATCGTGAATATCTTGCTAAAACTACCTGGAGGGACAATATGGCATTAGTAAATCCGCACGGTAAAGAGAAAAAATTAAAACCTCTGCTTTTGTCCGGCAACGAACTTAAGGGGGCAAAAGAAAAGGCAAAAAATCTTAAAAAATTACCGATGACTTCGAGAGAAACATCGGATTTAATAATGATGGGCATAGGCGCATTCACGCCGCTTGAAGGATTTATGGGCAAGAAAGATTGGCAGGGCGTCGTAGATAATTATACAATGGAAGACGGAACGTTCTGGCCTATTCCGATTACGCTTTCTGCCACAAAGGAAATAGCGGACGAAATTAAAATCGGAGAGGAAGTTGCGCTTGTAGATTTCGAAACTTCCGAAATTATAGGAATAATTACCGTATCGGAAAAATATTCGATAGACAAGGCGCATGAGTGCCAAAAGGTATTTAAGACAACCGATATGGAGCACCCGGGAGTTCAAAAGGTTATGGCTCAGGGTGACGTAAATATTGCGGGCAAAGTTGTAGTTTTAAGCGAGAGTACTTATCCGGTAGAGTTCAAGGAAATATATATGCGTCCGGCAGAGGTTAGAAAAATATTTGAGGAAAAAGGCTGGAATACGGTTGCGGCGTTTCAAACAAGAAATCCTATGCACCGTTCCCACGAATATCTTGCAAAGGTTGCCATAGAAACTACCGACGGCGTCCTGATTCACCAGCTCGTCGGCAAATTAAAACCCGGCGATATCCCCGCCAGCGTCAGAGCCGTTGCTATCAATACGCTAATGGATAATTATTTTGTTAAAAATACTATTGTGCAGGCAGGCTATCCTATGGAAATGAGATATGCCGGACCGAGGGAAGCCCTTCTTCACGCCGTTTTCAGGCAAAACTACGGATGTTCCCACCTTATCGTAGGAAGAGACCATGCCGGCGTGGGCGACTATTACGGACCTTTCGATGCCCATAAAATATTTGACGAAATTCCTAAAAACGCCCTTGAATTAAAGCCTTTAAAAATGGACTTGACGTTTTACTGCCATAAGTGCGACGGCATGGCATCTACCAGAACATGTCCGCATCCCAAGGAAGACAGGCTTACCTTAAGCGGCACGATGTTAAGAAAATTGTTGTCCGAAGGACAGGAAGTACCTGACCATTTTTCAAGACCGGAGGTCCTATCGATATTAAAGGACTATTACGCTTCTCTTTCTCAAAACGATAAAGTTGAAGTAAAACTTCATAAAGCGGCTAAAGGAGAGATTTGATTTTTAATTAAACCTGATTCAATTTATATTATCCCGCTTGCGGAGCGGATAATATATCGTTTTATATATAAAAATAATATACCAATTAAGGAGGTATGAAAATGCCAAGTTTTGTAATTACGGAAAAGTGCGACGGTTGTAAAGGAAGGGATAAGACTGCATGCCAGTATATCTGCCCCAACGACCTTATGGTCCTCAACAAGGACGTTATGAAGGCTTACAATCAGGAGCCCGACCAGTGCTGGGAGTGTTACAGCTGTGTTAAAATTTGTCCTCAATCCGCTATAGAGGTTAGAGCGTATCAGGATTTTGCGCCCTTAGGTTCTTCGGTTATTCCTATGCGCGGTTCCGATTCTATTATGTGGACGGTCAAATTTAGAAACGGAAAGATTAAAAGATTTAAGTTTCCTATCAGAACAACCCCGGAAGGAGGTATCGACCCGTATCAGGGAATTGCCGAGGTTAATCAGGGAAATTTGAAAGATGAACGTTTATGCGATGAACTCGGAATAGAGCTTATAGCGCCGAAGAAATAACCGGTTGATCCGATAGAAGTTTGTTTATTTTAATTAAAATAATTTAAAAATTGTGAGGATAAATTGTATGGCTGAGAATTGTACTACCGAAATGAAAGGTTCAATGACAAGCGCCGATGTTTTAAACAACTATACCATAGAAGAGATCAATACCGATGTTTTAATCGTCGGCGGCGGTATGGTAGGATGCGGAGCCGCATTTGAAATAAAAAAATGGGCGCCTAAAGATATGAAAATAACGATGATAGAAAAAGCTTCTATAGAAAGAAGCGGCGCCGTCGCAATGGGATTATCCGCTATTAATACTTATCTTGGAGACAATACTCCGGAAGATTACGTTAAGCACGTTGCTAACGACCTTATGGGTATAGTAAGAGAAGACCTTATTTACGATACCGGCAGACATGTAGATTCGACCGTCCAGCTTTTCGAAAAATTCGGACTTCCGATATTCAAAGAAGACGAAGAAGATACAAGGTCTATCGCCGAAGGCGCAAGACCGCTCAGAGCCGGCAGATGGCAGATAATGATTCACGGCGAATCATATAAAGTATTGGTTGCCGAAGCCGCGAGAAAAGCTCTCGGCGAAGAAAATATATTGGAAAGAGTATTTATAACCGAGCTTCTTATGGACGAAAAGCATGAAAACAGAGTTGCGGGAGCAATCGGTTTCAGCTTAAGGGAAGCGAAGATTTATATATTTAAAGCAAAGTCGGTAATTATGGCTTGCGGAGGAACGGTTAACGTTTTCAGGCCGAGGTCTCAGGCGGAAGGTATGGGAAGAACATGGTACGCAATATGGAATGCCGGTTCTACATATGCTATGGGCTATCAAGCCGGAGCGGAAATGACCACGATGGAAAACAGATTTGTTCCTAACAGATTTAAAGACGGATACGGTCCCGTTGGAGCATGGTTTACGCTGTTTAAATCCAGAGTTTTAAATGCGCACGGCGAAGACTATATGCAAAAATGGGGACATATGTTGAAGGATTATGCGCCTTACGGTTTAGCAAAAGTTCCCGCGACATGTCTCTGGAACCATGTTATGTTAAAAGACTGGATGGAAGGAAACGGTCCTTTCTATATGAATACATCCGGCGCAATTAAAACGCTGTTTGAAACTCTTCCCGAAAAGAGAAAGAAATCCCTCGAAGCCGATGCTTGGGAAGATTTCCTTGATATGACTGTTGCGCAGGCTGGATTATGGGCGGCAATGGATATAGATCCGGCGGAAACAAATTCAGAAGTTATGCCGACCGAGCCTTATTTCTTGGGTTCTCATTCCGGCGCCTGCGGAATGTGGGTTTCCGGACCTGAGGATATAGCCCCTAAGGAATACCAGTGGGGTTACAACCGTATGACGACCGTAAACGGTCTTTTCACCGGCGGAGACGGCGTCGGAGCATCAGGCCATAAATTCTCTTCCGGTTCATACGTCGAGGGAAGAATTGCCGCAAAATCTGCCGTAAGGTTCGTATTAGACGACTCGGGCTATACGCCGACGGTCCATACCGACAATAAAACCCTAGCCGAAAAAATATACGGTCCGATGATTACGTTTGAAAAGTTCAAAGGTTATTCGACCGAACCTAACGTAAATCCGAACTATATCAGGCCGAGGCTTTATTTATTCAGATTAAATAAGCTTATGGATGAATATGTTGCCGGAACTTCCACATTCTACAGGACAAGCGAAGCTAATCTTTTAAGAGGCTTAGATCTTTTAAACAGATTAAAAGAAGATGCTTCTAAACTTGCGGCATCAAACCTGCATGAATTAATGAGAGCATGGGAAAATTACCACAGGTCGATAGTCGGAGAACTTCATTTAAGACACGTATTATTCAGAGAAGAAACAAGGTACCCGGGTTTCTATTACAGAACAGACCATCCGAATCTTGACGAGCAGAACTGGAAGTTATTCGTTAATTCGAAACTAAATAAAGCGACCGGTCAGCCGGAATTGTTCAAAAAACCCTATATCGAATTAGTTCCGAAGAACTAATAAAGATTGAAGGTTTATCTGTAACAATTAATAAAATTATGCATTGCCCCTCCTCTATTATGAGGAGGGGTTTCAATATCTATGCCGGTTTAATAAAAGTATTCGTCTTATTTTATATTAATTAAAAACTTAGCAATGGAGATTTAAAGTTGAGCGAGTTAAATAATGAAAATCCCGTACTTATAATAGGCGGCGGACATAGCGGCGTTTCTGCCGCGCTTGAAATTACCGAAGCCGTCGATAAAAAAGTATATATAGTAGAAAAAAAATCGTATATAGGCGGCAGAGTTCTCCAGATGTATAAGTATTTTCCAAAACTATGCCCGCCGTTCTGCGGATTTGAAATAAATACTAAGAGGATAAAGTCCTCTACCGAGGATAATATAAAATTTTTAGTTTCGTCCGTCGTAGAAGAAATAAATAAAGAAAAAGACGGAACTGGATACAAAGTTAAAATTCGCCAAAAACCTCAATATATAAATGATAACTGCACTGTTTGCGGGGAATGCGCCAAAGTATGTCCCGAAGACAGGCCGAACGATTTTAACTATGATATGGATACGACAAAAGCCATATATATGCCTGCCATATCTACATTTCCGCTGAAATATACGGTAGATGAAAATTATTGCAAGTTTTCGGCATGTAAGAAATGCGAGTCAGCCTGTAAATATGATGCAATTAATCTTAACGCTCAAGAAAATATAATAGAATTAAAGGTTGCGGATATTATTTTTGCGACCGGTTGGAAACCTTATGCCGTTGAAAAATTAGAAAACTTAGGATTCGGAAAGTTTAAGAACGTTATCACCAATGTAATGATGGAAAGGCTTGCCGCCGATAACGGTCCTACGAGCGGCAAAATTTTGAGACCGTCCGATAATAAAGAAGTAACCAACGTTGCATTTATTCAGTGCGCGGGCTCCAGAAACGAAAATCATCTTCCTTATTGTTCGGCGATATGCTGTATGGCATCCTTAAAGCAGGCTCTTTATTTAAGGGAAAAAACCCCCGCATCTTCTCCGACTATTTTTTATATAGATTTAAGAACCCCGGGAAGATATGAAAATTTCCTCAATAAAGCCGAAAGCGACAAAAATATTAAATTTAATAAAGGCATCGTAGGAAAAATATCGGAAGACCATGCTACAGGCGACCTTCTATTAGACGTCGAAGATATGCTTTCAGGCAAAAAGATTAAATTCAGGGCTGAAATGGTGGTTCTTGCGGCAGGTATGCGTCCAAATATTAAAGACGACTTAAGCGAAATCAAAATAGACGGCGATATAAAAATAGATATAGACGAAAACGGTTTTATATTCAATGAAAACTATGAGGGCGGTATTTTTTCCGCCGGAGTCGCGAAGTTTCCTTTAGACGTTTATATGTCCGGTCAATCGGCAACATCCGCGGCGCTTTCCGTAATCCAGCATAACGCAAAATTATAAAAAAGATAAAGAAAAAGATATATTTAGAATAGGAGTGAAAATGGATAATAATTTAGGGATTTATATATGTTCCGGGTGCGATATAGGGAAAAGCCTGAACGTGGAAAGATTAGTCAATACGGCAAAAGATTCCAATAAGCCTGTCGTATGTATGAGCCATGAATTTCTTTGCGGACCGGAAGGCGTAAATCTCATAAAAAACGATATTTCCGAAAAAAAGATAAATAAATTAGTAATAGCCGCCTGTTCAATGCGCGCCAAGCAGGATGTTTTCAATTTCGACCCGCTGTCTATTCATACCGAAAGAGTCAATCTCAGAGAGCATGTAATATGGATAAGCCCTCCTAACGATAACAATACCCAGCTTCTTGCGGAAGATTATATAAATATGGGCGCCGTCAGAGCTAAAAAATCAGCCTTTCCCGAACCGCTTATTCAGGACTTGAATAAAACCGTTCTTGTAGTAGGGGGCGGAGTTACGGGGCTTAATGCCGCTATAAATTCGGCAAAAGCCGGTTACGACGTCGTTTTAGTCGAGAAAAAATCTAATCTCGGCGGGTTTCCGTATTCAAAATATAAAAAATGGGAAACCAAACCCCCATTCGATAAGAATATCTGGATAAAAGAAGGACTCGACGAACTTATAAGCCAAGTAGAAAATTCTAAAAAAATTAAAATTTATAAAAATTCAAAAATCAAGTCGGTATCCGGAGCTCCCGGAAAATTTAACGTAGAAATAGAACCGTCTGTCGAAGGTAATACCGCGGAAACCGCCGTATCCGAAACCATAGGTTCTATCGTCGTAGCAACGGGTTGGAAGCCTTACGAAGCAAAAAAATTAGATTATCTAGGCTACGGTTTAACCTCGGATATATTAACGAATATCGAGCTTGAAGAATTATATTCCGAACTTTCCGAGAACGGCAAATCTGAAAGTTTTACCGTAAAAAGAAAATCTAACGGCGATGCCGTAAAATCTATTGCGTTTATTCAGTGCGCCGGTTCAAGAGACGAGAATCATCTGCCGTATTGTTCTACGGTATGCTGTATGTCGTCCCTTAAAGAAGCCGCATTAATAAGAAAAAACAATCCGGATGCTAATGTTTACATAATATACAAAGACATAAGAACGCCCGGCGAATACGAAAATTTTTACAGAAAAATGCAGGACGATGAAGGAATTTTTATGGTCAAAGGTGTTGTTTCCGACGTTTCTTACGACAAAGGAAATAATATTATCGATTTAAAGGTGAAAGATACTCTATTTGGCGGCGATATAGATTTAAACGTCGAAATGCTGGTGCTCGCATCGGGAATGGTTCCAAATTCAGGAGACGTTGAATGCAGTCAGGATGTAAATTTAACGGTCGGCAATCAGCCGTCGGCAAGCGGGGCGTCCTGTCCGCCTTCAATTCCTGTTTCAACCGCTCAAGTAGCCAAAAGCGGATTATTAAATCTTACATACAGACAGGGAAAAGAAATGCCGGATCTGGCTTACGGATTTCCCGATTCTAATTTTATATGTTTTCCTTACGAATCGAGAAGGACGGGAATATATCCCGCTGGTTCCGTGAGGATGCCTCTGGATACCGTTTTTTCGGTGGACGACGCAAAAGGAGCCGTTTTAAAAGCGGTGCAGTGCGTAGAGCAGACTTCCAAGGGCAAAGCGGTTCATCCGCGCTCTAACGATACGACGTATCCCTTTTTTGACCTTCCGAGGTGCACGCAGTGCAAAAGATGCACGGAGGAATGTCCTTTCGGCGCGATAGACGAAGACGAAAAAGGAACGCCTAAATATAATCCGGAAAGATGCAGAAGATGCGGAGTTTGCATGGGAGCATGTCCCGTAAGAATTATATCTTTTAAGAACTATTCACCCGATATCGGCGCTTCTATGATAAAGAGCCTTTATATTCCGGAAGATCCTACGGATGAGAATTATAGGATACTCGTTTTTGCATGCGAAAACGACGCATATCCGGCGCTTGACATATTAGGCCTGAATAAAATGAATTTATCGTCAAATATAAGAGTGATACCGGTAAGATGTCTCGGTTCCATAAATAACGTGTGGTACACCGACGCTCTCTCGAAGGGCATAGACGGGATACTCTTGCTGGGATGTAAATTCGGCGACGACTACCAGTGCCATTTCGTAAAAGGTTCGGAGCTTGCCTCGTATAGAATGGGCAATCTTAAAGAAACATTGACAAGGCTTGTTCTGGAGGAAGAAAGAATAAGGCAGATTCAGCTCGAATTCACCGACTATATGAAACTGCCGGAAATAGTGGAAGATTTCGTCAGTAAAATTAAATCGCTCGGACCA
>JAJXXD010000002.1 GCA_021781285.1 bacterium
TCTACATGAGAGTTTCATCGTTTTCTCCTTTCGCGTAAATTTTTGAAAGCTCTTCGGCTATTGCCGGATGGACCATACTTGAAACGTCTCCTCCTAGCCTGGAAATCTCCTTAACTATTGTGGAACTTAAAAACGAATACTTTTCGGCGGTCATCATAAATATAGTTTCTATATCAGGATTAAGCGTCCTGTTGGTGGTTGCGAGCTGAAGTTCGTATTCGAAGTCGGAAACCGCCCTTAAGCCTCTTATTATTACTTTTGCGTCGATACTTTCCACGTATTTTACGAGAAGTCCTTTTAAACCTATTACCGAAACCCTGTCCGTGTCTATTTCTTTATCGTCTTTTATAATTCTGTTTATAAGTTCTATCCGCGTTGGCTGCGGGAAAAGATAGGGCTTTTTTTTATTGCATGCTACGGCGATTATAACCTTGTCGAACACGTTGAGGCTTCTCTTTAAAATGTCTAAATGACCGTATGTTACGGGGTCGAACGAACCCGGGTAAACGGCGGTTTTATATTTAATCGAATCTGCCATAAAGTTTATTTTTACCATAAAATCGATAAAATTGCAATTAGTCAAATTTGTCTTGACGCAATGAAAATTTTAATTGATTTATTTTTTAAAATTTGATAAACTTTAAAATCTATTTTATTTTTATTTAAAATTAAAACTTAAGTTAAGGAGCAAGCTATTTATGGCAAATCATAAATCTGCGGAAAAAAGAGCAAGGCAGACTAAAAAAAGAACGGAGCGCAATACCGGCAGTTTATCTAAAATGAAGACGGGAATTAAAAAGCTTAAAGCCGCCGTCGCCGAAAACGATAAGGAAAAAGCCGCCTCGCTTTTTAATTCAAACGTATCTTATATTATGCAGTTAGCCGCAAAAAAAATAATACACGGGAATAACGCATCAAGAAAAGTGTCGGCGCTTGCTAAACTTAAGAATACGTTATAAACAGCTAAGTTTAAAAATAAATTCCTCGAAAATCAAATCCGGAGGATACGACGTCGTCTTAAGTTTCAAGTCGGCGTCTTCCAAAAGTTTTACCGTCTTTTTTAATTCCTGAATCTTAAAGGACGATAGATTTTTTATAAATTTCTTTTTCAGGAAAGGCAGGACGGAGTTTACGCTTAAAATAGTTTCGAAATCCATGCCGGACTGTTCCTGTATCTTTGCCCTGTGGAGTTTTCTTGTTTCGTTATATAATACGGATATAATTTTTATAGGTTCTTCCCCGTCGCCGTAAATAATATTAAATATTGAAAACGCCGCTTTTAAATCCCGGTCTAAAATCCTGTCTGTTAAATCGAATATATTAAATTTTTTTGAAAGGGAAATAACCTGTTTAATTTTGCTTAGAGGTATTTCTATTTTCGCACCCTTTTTATCTTTATCCGCTTTAGTCCCCGAAGCTAATTTATCCAACTCGGAATCTATGTTTAAAATATTGTTTCCGGTATAGCGCATTATATAGTATGCGGCTTCGTCGGAAAGCCCGATGCCTTTTTCTCCGGACAGGCTTTTAATATACGACGGCAGTTCGCTGTCATATAAAAGCCTTATTTTGCTGAGCCTGAAATAATCTTTATTTTTCGATTCCTTGAAAAATTTTGCATTCTCGTTGATTTTAGAATTCTTATAATAAAATATGACGACGGTATCCGGAGACGGAGATTTTATATATTCCAGCATATTTTCGTCGTTAAGGAACGAATCGTCGAAATCTTCTACCTGCACGACTCTTTTTTCGGAGAATGCCGGATAGCTTCCGGCGATATTTAAAAATTCGGATAAAGAAGGGGATACGAGCCTGTCGAAATTAAAATCAAACTGCTCTTTTTTTAAAACTGCGGATTTTATTTTTTCTATTTCTTTATTAATTCTGAATATGTCTTCCCCGTAAAAAAAATAGATTAAAACTTCGTTCTTCATATATAATAAATTTTATAACAAAAAAGACTTTTTTAAAAGTTATTAGTTGACTTTTTTATTATATTTTATTATTATAATTTTATTATGATGATGCTTTTAACGATTTTATTGATAGTGTCCGCCGTGTTTTTAGTCATAGTAATTCTTATGCAGCAGGGCAAAGGACAGGAGATGGGCGCCGTTTTCGGCGGAAGTTCCCAGACGATATTTGGAGCTTCCGGAGCCGGTAATTTTTTAACTAAAGCTACGGCCGTTATCGCCATAATTTTTATGGGTTCGGCTTTTTTTATATCATATATATCCGCAAAAGAGCAAAACCCCATATCGATTAAAAGTTATATTGCCAAGACTGCAAAGCCTTCTTTGCCGCCGACAGCGTCAAAACAGGCAAAAGCCGTTTCTAACAGCGCCGCTGAATAAACTTAAATAGCGGATAAACAGAGCATAAGCATATTAGTTTGCAAGCCTTGGATTTTTATTTATATGATGCCGAAGTGGTGGAACTGGTAGACACACCATCTTAAGGGGGTGGCGGACAAAATCCGTGCCGGTTCGATTCCGGCCTTCGGCACCACCTAAACAGCCTTTTTAGACATCAGCAGAATAAATTCCCTCAAAAAAGCCATATTATAAAGTTCGGAGTTTTGCCCCATAAGGTTTAACGCATCCGAAGCGCTTAATTTAATTCTGTAAGGCCTGTTTCTGGTAAGAGAATCGAATCTGTTGGCAATAATTAAAATCTTGCCGTATGCCGAAATGTCTTCTTCCATTTTGCCGAAAGGGTAGCCCGAACCGTTAGATGCCTCATGATGTTCTAATACCCCGTTGATTATGTTGCGGTTATCTATTCCGCTCGCCATTAAAATTTCTTTTGAATATATCGGATGTTTCTGAATTTCATAAACTTCGCTTTCGGACAAACCTTTTTTAGATAAAAGCTCCTTCTGGATTTTTAATTTTCCGATATCGTGGGTCAGCCCGGAAAGACCTACTTCGTAAAGAGACATTTTGCTCGAAAAACCGAGCCTGTTCGCTAAAGCCATTGAATATATGCTTACGTTCATTCCGTGTCCGACTTCGTTATAATCGTAACTCGAAAGATTTAAAAGATTCATAAAGGCAAATTCGCTCATTAATAAATATTCTATGGTCGTTTCAATAGATTTTTTAACGTTTTCCTGATTATCCTTAAGATTTCCGGTCGTGATAACGTACTCGGCATAAATCTTTGAATATATGTATATCTTTACGGCTTTTTCTTCAAAATTAGTGTCATTTGATTTTATAATAGTTTCGATATGTTCCAGAATATCGTTGTCGTACTTTTCCTTGTCTTTAATTTCGATGTAGAGATTATCGACCCCGTTGTTCTTAAGCCTCAAAGCATCGCTTTGGGAAAAAATAAGGGCTTTAGACCTGTATAGGATATAGTTTTCACCTGATTTTATATAGAGGGGATAATCGGAATTTTTTCCGAAAATCAAACTTTCGATTATTATAGGAGTATATTGAGGTTTTTCCATTTATTATTTTATATTTTTAAACAATTTCTGATTTCAGCCCTTTTTTCTGAACGCCTTCCTTAAATTCTTCAGCCTGTTTTTTTTCTCCCACTATGGTGCCGTAATGCATAGGAATCGACGTGTCGGCTTTAATTTTTAAGGCGGCTTCTATTGCTTCGGCAGGAGTCATAACATATGTACCGCTTACGGGAATAAATAACAGGTCTATATTTTCCGATGCCAGATTATCCATTTCGGGTATATGGTCGGTATCGCCGGTATGGTATATTTTGACGCCGTTAAAGGTTACGATAAAGCCGAGTTTTTTGTCTTCTTTCGGATGATAAACTTTGCCAGGCTCCCTAAATTTGTTAATGTTATAGGCGGGAACGCCTTTTATGCGCAAATCTTTAAAATCGATTGAATCGCCCGGGCGGATAATCACGATTTTATTATCGTATAATCCGTCTATTTCGTCGTTAGTCATTTCGTTCATAAATAATACGGTTGAATCCTTGATCACTTTATGAATATCGTCGGGAGAAAAGTGGTCGAAGTGTTCGTGCGATATAAATATATAATCGGCCTTCGGTTCATCGCCGTGCAATTTAAAAGGGTCAAAATATATGTTTATTTTACCGTCGCTGACTAAAAAACTGTCGTGGCAGAATCTTATTATTTCAAGTCCTTTATAATGAAACATAGGAACCTCCAAATATAAATTTGATTAATCGGTTCTTATAATTTTATCACAATTTTTGCCGATTTGTTAATAAAGTTAAATATATTTTGATATATTGAGGTATAATAATTTTATAAATATATATTGTAATTATATGCGGTTGTCGTATATAATAATTTATTGTTGAACGGTCTGTTTCAAGCCATAAAGAAAGGTTGCATTATATTAACAGGCCATTTTAATCTAAAAATCTGAGGTGAAAATTATGAAAAACGTGAAAATCAAAAAAAGCTTATTATTTTTCGCGGCTTTCGTCGGAATGTTCGTTTTATTTTTAAGCGGATTTGCGGCATATTATTCCTCTCCGGCGTATTCTCAAGGCTACTATGGCGTCGGCGTGGCCACGCCTAATTTTGCTTTTTCTTTCGGCAGCGGCGTAAATGCCTATGAAGCTCCTATGTATGGCGGCTACGTTTACGGATATAACGGCTATTATTACAGGTGGTTTAACGACGGATGGGTTTATTCAAACGTATATGCGGGTCCATGGTATCCGGTAACTGCGGGAATTTATCTTCCGGGGATATTAGCATTTGGTCCGCCCCCGCCCGTTGTGGCTTATCCGGGGTATTTTACATGGTGGACGAATCATGTGGGTCCATGGTATAGGGCTTATCATCCGGGCTGGTGGGCAAGGCATCAAATGTTTTTAAGGAATTACGGCGAATGGCGGTCGCATGTAAATAGTTTTTACCGCAATCATCCTTATCAAAACTGGAGAATGAGAAGACCTTTTGGACAAGGAGGTCAGGGCTACAGGGGACAAGGACAAAGAGGCAGGATGCAACCGGGCTACAGGGGACAAGGACAAAGAGGTACGATGCAACCGGGGTACAGAGGACAGGTGCAACACGGAAGGCCGATGCAACAAGGTCCGGTTTCTAAAGGTCGGGCAAATAAAGGCGGTAAACGTAAAAAATATAAAAATTACGAATCGCGCTAAAATACGGTTTAATTTTTAAAATTCAATAATTTAATTAATTTAATAAAAGGCAGGGGGCAGGGGAGAGATTTATGGCAAATTTAAGAATTGCAATAAATGGATTCGGAAGGATAGGCAGAAACGTCTTTAGAATATTTCAGAGCATGATTGCCAAAGGAGAGCAGGTTGAAATAGTCGCCATCAACGATATTACCAACCCGCAAGTGCTTGCCCATCTTCTTAAATACGATTCCGTTCACGGCAAAGCCGGCTTCTATGTGGGATACGATATAGACCATATAATTGCCGATAATAGGGAAACACTAATTACGGCAATAAAAGACCCTGCCGAACTTTTATGGAAACATCTAGGCGTTGATTTAGTTATCGAATCTACGGGGCTTTTTACCAAACGAGGCGATGCGGAAAAACATATCCAAGCCGGAGCTAAAAAAGTTTTAATCTCCGCTCCCGCCCATGACCCGGATGTTACGATAGTACTCGGAGTTAACGATAAAATTTACGACAAAAGTAAGCATTCTATCGTGTCTATGGCGTCATGCACCACAAACTGTCTTGCTCCCGTCGCCAAAGTATTGCATGAAAATTTTACGATAGAAAAAGGCAATATGACCACCGCGCATTCTTACACCAACGACCAGAGGATATTGGATTTACCCCATAAAGATTTAAGAAGGGCGAGAGCCGCTTCGCTGTCTATTATTCCGACTACGACCGGCGCGGCAAAAGCTCTTTGCGAAGTATTGCCGGAACTCAAGGGCAAGCTCGACGGAATGTCGTTAAGGGTGCCTACGCCGGATGTTTCCATTAACGACCTTGTATGCAAGGTTTCCAAAAAAACTTCCATTTTAGAGGTTAATTCAAAATTAGAGGAAGCTTCCGAAACCTATCTTAAAGGAATTCTTGCGTTCAGCAAAGAGCCTTTGGTTTCCATAGATTATATCGGAGACCCCCACTCTTCTATAATCGATTCTTTGAGCACGAAAGTTATCGGGGACGACCTCGTAAAGGTTCTCGCTTGGTACGATAACGAATGGGGATATTCCACAAGGCTTGCCGAAATGGCGGTTTTTATGACGAAATAAGGAAAATCCGGATGAATAATATTGTTTATATCGATGAAATAGACATCAGGAATAAAACCCTGCTTATAAGAGTGGATTTTAACGTTCCTCTCGACCAGAACGGTAATATTGCCGACGATACGCGTATAAGGGCGGTTCTTCCCACCTTAAATTACTGCCTCGACGAAAATACAAAAGTTGTTTTAATGTCGCATATGGGAAGGCCTAAAGGTAAAAAAGTTCCGGAACTTTCACTGCTGGTAGTGGCAAAAAGACTGAGCAGGCTTTTAGACAAAGACGTTAAATTTGTCGGGGAATGCGTCGGCGAACTTGCGGAAAATACCGTCAAATCAGCCGGCTTCGGCGATATTATACTTCTCGAAAATTTAAGATTTTATCCCGAAGAAACAAACAACGACGACGCGTTCGGCAAAAAATTAGCTTCCCTTTGCGATATTTACGTCAACGATGCATTTGCTACCGCCCACAGATCGCATGCTTCCAATGTTGCGGTTACAAAATTCGTAAATACTTGCGCCGCAGGTTTTCTGATAAGGAAAGAGTTAAATTATTTCACCAGAGCCGTAGAAAACCCTATGAAGCCTTTTGTGGCAATCGTCGGAGGAGCAAAAGTTTCCGGAAAAATAGAAGTCCTGTCTAACTTAGCCGATAAAATAGACAAATTAATTATCGGCGGAGCGATGTCCAATACGTTTCTTAAGGCGTTAGGACACGACGTGGGAAGTTCGCTTGTCGAAGACGAAATGCTCGAATATGCCAAAAAAACTCTTGAAAAAATAAATGAAAAGAAAATAAAGCTTTATCTGCCGGTCGATGTGGTCGTTGCCGACAAATTAGCGCCGGATGCGGAAACAAAGGTTACGACTATTCAGGAGATTCCTAAAGGTTGGATGGCTTTGGATATCGGTCCTGCGACAGTTACTCTTTTTACCGAAGCCATTCAGAACGCTAAAACCATCGTATGGAACGGACCTATGGGCGTCTTTGAAATGGATGCGTTCAGCAGGGGAACTTTTGCTCTGGTTTCCAGCGTTGCAAACGCCTATGCCTTAACGATAGTAGGAGGCGGCGATACCGACGTCGCATTGCACAGAGCGGGTGAATTTGCAAAAATGTCATATGTTTCGACCGGAGGCGGAGCATTTCTTGAGCTTCTGGAGGGGAAAAAACTGCCGGGCATAGAAGCGTTAATCGACTGTTCCAAAAAAAATAATTTAAAACAACAGACTATAAAACAATAGCAACTTTAATGAAAAAAAAATTAGTCATATTAATTTCCGTTTTCATTCCCATCCTAATATTAGACCAGTTATTGAAATTTTTTATAAATAACGGAATACCTTTGACCGATAAAATAACGGTCGTAAGCCATTATTTCAATATAGTCCATATCGACAACACCGGCGTTGCGTTTGGATTTATGAGCGGCTATTCGGCTCTGTTTATAATATTTCTTACGGCTTTAATAATTGCGGCTATAACATACTTTTTATTCAAGGCAAAAATCGACGCCGGTTTATTTATAATATCTTCGTCCTTGATTATTTCAGGCGCATTTTCAAATCTTTTAAGCAGGATTTTTCAGAGATATGTAGTAGATTTTCTCGATTTTCATATTTACGGCTATCACTGGCCGAGTTTTAATTTAGCGGACAGTTCTGTTGTCGTCGGAACGATACTGCTTTTTATATCGGTTATAAAATATATTTAAAAATTTATAATATTAATTTAAATGAAAGTTTTGGCAGATAAAAATTACGATTTTAATAAGATAGAAAGCAAATGGCAGTCTTTATGGGAAAAAGAAAATACGTTTGCCGTAAAGAACGCTGTGGAAAATAAGCCGAAATTTTACTGTCTGGAGATGTTTCCGTATCCTTCCGGCAGAATTCATATGGGCCATGTCAGGAATTATGCCATAGGGGATGCCGTTGCCCGATTTAAAAGATTAAACGGTTTTAACGTGCTTCACCCGATAGGATTCGACAGTTTCGGGCTTCCCGCCGAAAATGCCGCGATAAAGAATAAAACCAACCCCGTCCTCTGGACCCGAAATAACATAGATTATATGGCGGCGCAACTTAAAGAACTCGGTTTTTCGTACGATTGGAACAGAATCGTAATAACTTCCGACCCTGAATATTATAAATGGGAGCAGTTATTTTTTCTGCAAATGTTCAAAAAAGGGCTGGCTTATAAAAAGATTTCCAACGTCAACTGGTGCGATTCCTGCAATACGACTCTTGCCAACGAACAGGTGGAAGACGGCAGATGCTGGAGATGCGGCAATAGCGTGAATATAAAAAATATGGAGCAGTGGTTTTTTAAAATAACCGCTTATGCGGAAGAACTGCTTGATGATTTGGACGGTTTAGGCGGCTGGCCGGACAAAGTCAAAACTATGCAAAGGAACTGGATTGGAAAAAGTTCCGGCTTAAGCCTGTTTTTTAAGGTAGAAGGTTCGGAAGACAACAAAGACGAAATAGAAATATTCACGACGAGACCGGATACTATTTTCGGAGCGACTTTTGTCGCAATGTCCCCGTTTCATCCGCTTGCGAAAAAATTGATTAAAACCCCCGAAAAGATAGCCGAACTGGAAAAAATGACGCATAATTCCTTAATTTCCAAGGATATTTCAGAAAAAGAAGGTTTTTTTACGGGTTCTTTTGCCGTAAATCCTTTTAACGAAAAAAAAATGCCGGTATATATCGCAAACTTTGTTTTAATGGATTACGGAACGGGCGCGATAATGTCCGTTCCCGCTCATGACGTTCGCGATTACGAATTTGCCGAAAAATACGGGATTGAAATAATCAGGGTAATCAAACCGGCAACCTCCGGAAAAGAAGATGAAAGACTGCCTTTTACCGCATCCGGAACGCTGATTAATTCGGGAGAGTTTGACGGACTTTTTTCAGAAGAAGCTAAAGAAAAAATTTCCGCATATGCCGAAAAAACGGGAATAGGCAGGAAAGTTGTCAATTACAGGCTCAGGGAC
>JAJXXD010000174.1 GCA_021781285.1 bacterium
CCCTGTTCTGCGCCTTTGCCGCCGCCGCATATGCCTTTAACCGTTTCTCTAACTGTTTCTCCAAGAAATTTTAAATTTAAACTGCTGTATTTTGCGTTTGTATTTCTTGCCCCCTGCGCTATTTTTATAATTTTCCCGAACTGTCCGGCTAAAATGATATTTTCTATGCCGGATTCTACCGCTTTTCTTATTGAATATGATATAAAATCGCCTATTTCTATAAAACTTTCATACGGCAAATCCTTAATAATTTTTAACGCTATTTTTTCGCTGTACCTTCCCGGGGTATAAACGCAGGTATTTATCTTATTTTCCGATAAAAATTTCAAAGACGCCTTTATGGTTTCGAGCCATGCTTTAGTCGATACCGGTATAACATAGCCGGTAGTGCCTAATATGCTTATTCCACCCTCTATGCCTAATCTCTGATTTAAAGTCTTCTTGGCCGTTTCCTCCCCTTCGGGTATATACAATATAGAAATAAATATTTTATTATTTAACGAATTTAAATTTAACGCGCCTTTTTTTATCCAAGAGCATAACTCTTCCCTTGCGGCAAGTTCTATCATCGCAAAAGGGACGGGGTTAACGGCCGGAGAACCGGCTCTCACCGGCAACCCGGGTCTTGTCGCCTTACCGACGCCTTTTGACGCCGCAAGTATCAGAGTAGCGGTTCCGCCTTTCAATGGACATTTTATTATATTATAAACGGATAATTTTTCATAATATTTTTTCAGACCGAGGATTTCGTTTTTATTGTTTTTATTTATAACGGTAAAATCAGCGCATATTTTTATGCCGCCGGTTACGTCGGAATCGTCGCTTCCCGAATCTTTAACTGCAACGGCTTTTGAAACAACCGTTCCGTTTCCGTAGAGTCTGCGGCTTTCTAATCCGGAAATATTTAAGCGCGCATTTTCGCCTCCGGGCATTTTTATTTTTATGGCTGAAAATTTTTCCGGTTCGAAATAATACCTAATAGACGCCTTTATAGCGGCGGTACTTGTACTTCCGGTAGAGAACCCTTTTCTCAGCCTGTTTTTAATATCAATATCCGACCGATTTATTTCGCCGCTCATTTATCTTTTATTTTTTAAAATGACGTCCCTACGGTAAAATTAACCCCGCCCGCCGGCCAATAAGGCTCTCTCGTAAGTATGAAACCATAGGAAAAACTTATAGGCCCTATCGGAGACAAATACATTATACCTGCCCCTACCGATTTATACAACGCTAACGGTCTGATATCCTGAGTATTCAAAAATACGTTGCCTCCGTCCTGAAAAACAAAAAAATTAATATTATTATAAACCGGAACGTTAAGCTGTAAATTATAGTTTTCCATAACATCCCCGCCTATCGGATAACTGTAAGGATTCAAATTAACGAGTCCGATAGAATCCTGAGGAAAACCTCTCACCGTCGTTCTGCCGCCCAGAAAAAATCTTTCGTTTATAGGCAGCTGGGTCGTCGGCGAGAGAGGCTTTATATAGCCGAATCGCAGAGAATACAAAAAAGTGGTATTGTAAATAAAAGGGATATATTCTTCCGTATGAAAAAAAATCTTAAAAAAATTGATCTGGGAATCGATTAAAAAATTTGAATATGTAAATCTTAACGCCGTCAAATTTCCGGAGGTCGGGTTAAATATATTATTTTTAGAATTATATATGACGGAAGTCGAAGCGGAACTTATCCTCGTAAAACCGGCGTCCCTCGGCGTTATTTGCGCCCCGGGGTTTAACCCCGAAAGAAAGTCGTAAAACATTCCATAGGAAAGGAGACCTTTTAACCGGTCGTTAAACCGCCTGATAAGAGAAACTGCGCCCCCCTCTTTATGCATAGTATAATTAAGGGTAATTATATCCGTATTGAGCCCCTGCGCGTTAAAAGCAAGTCCCCTGTAATTATATATGGCACGGTCGTAATAATTTAAAAGAAGGTTGGTGTATATTGCGCTTTTCGAAAAGCGGGCGGATAGAGACTTGCCGGTGCCGAAAAGATTATTGTTCTCGAGCTGAATAAACCCCTTATATCTCGTATATGTGCCGTAGCCTGCGCCGAAGCTGAGGTCTAAAGGTTTTACGTCTTTCACGCTGACTATTATGGTTTTATCAGGTTTTTTATTTTCGGGATTATCGACCTTAATGTTCACGGAATTAAATATTCCCGCCCTATAAAGCCTGCTCTGCGTATCTATTATTTTTTTCTGGCTGTAAAACTGCCCTTTTTTAAAAAGCAGAAGGCTCTTTATGTAATATGTTTTCGTGACGGTATTTCCTATGATTAAAATATTTTTTATGCGGACCCTCGGGCCGCTCTCGATATAATAATAAAGGACTGTGTATTTCTTGTCTTTAGAATATTTAATATCCAGCCTTACTTTAGAAAAAACAAAGCCGGAATCCGCCAGCTTAGTAGAAAGCAGGTTCTTTCCGTTCTCCGCCTTAATTATATAAAAAGGCGATTTTTGCATTTTAAAAAAATAATCCGTCAGTTTTTTATCCGTTTTTAAAAAGACGGGGAGACCTTTGATATAAACATTCTTTACGATGGTCGGCATCCCCTTATTTATATTCAAGGTAATAACGACGCTTTTTTTATCGGCGGCAAATTTTAGTTTATAAGAAGCGGCGGCGGAAAGCCAGCCTTCGTTATTGTAATAATTCTCGATATTGGTTATATCGCTTTTAAGCCTTTTTTCGCAGAAATATTCCCTGTTAAAAAAAGATGTTATGCGGGTTTGCATGAGCGATATTATAGTTTTTTTGCGGACGGGTTCGTTTCCGTTTATGACTATCCTCTTTATTGCTACCTTATGCCCTTTTTTAACTTCATAATATATATTTATAGTTTTAGCAGTTGCATCTTTTTTTTCCTTAAAAGAAACTTCGGTAAAAAAATAGCCTTCCTTTTTAAAGAAATTTATCAAGACTCTCTGAAATGCCCTGAATGTCCCTTCATCGAAAATTAACACGTTTTTTATTTCAAGTACGGAATTTTCGATAAAATTTTGTTTCAGGGGTCCTGCGCCTTTAAAATGGAATATTATTTTATAGCCCGGGTGGATATCGAAAGTTATAACCGCTTTATGTTTAGAAATATAGGCCATTTTCGGTTTTTCTATAACAGCGTTAAGATAGCCTTTGTTTTTATATAAATCCCAAATTTTTTTTCTTAGTTTTTGCACCTCATATTGGTTCAAGGGCTTTGATAGCATTTTTTCGATAAGGGCCTTAACCCTTTTTTTGGGATAATATAATTTAAATTGAACTAATATATTGGAAATTAAAATCGGTTTACCCGGAATAATTTCGATATTCACGGCATATTTCTTTGAATTCCTCGGTACATAGTGGCTTATGTTAATTTTTGCGCCGGGATATCCTCCTTTAAGCATAATTTCTTTTATTTTATTTCTACTTAAAGTCTTATAATATTTCAATAAACGGTCGTTCTTTTTTATAGGAATAGAATCCAGTATTTTTTTAGCGGATATCCCCGTTCCATTAAGTCCTCGGATATTTACGGATCCGATATAAATTTTAGGTAAAAAAATAAATTTTAAATAAATAAATTTTTGTTTTCTATTTATTTCGGAAAATACGGAAATGTTGGAAAAATAACCGGACGCATAAAGCATTTTAACGGTCTTTTCAAGAGAATGCATAGAGAATCTCTTTCCTTTTTTTATAAAGAGAAAATTCTTTATATCTTTCATCGGAATGCCGGACGGCATTTTATATGTTATAGATTTTATTACGTATTCTTCTGCGGGAATACCGTAAATACTCGAGGGGCTTTTTGCGTAGGAAGTTCTTGCGCAGGCCGTCCTAAAAAGGCAGACCGTTATTACTAAAAGAAACAAAAAAACGGTTTTTTTTATTTTTATATTATAATTAGTCTTCATAAAACGCTTTAAATTTAATATATTTTAATAAAATCTGAAATGAAAAACAATGTTGCCGCCTACCTCGCTGTATATATTGGAATTATTCGGAGCAAGTTCGTTGTTTTCCCATACGCCTATTACGGAAATATGGCGGCTCAGACTGTATGTAAGGGTTACCGACTGGGAAGACTGAGAAGATACTATGTTGCTGTACGAAACGGAAAGCCTTTTGGTCAAGGTTTTGGTGACCGTTACCTGCGGAGCGGCGCTGTGGGTCACGACCGAATACGAAGGCGATACGGACAGGTTTCTAAACCCGAAATAGCTTGAAATTGCTCCGGTAATGCTTTGTTCGACGCCTCCTCCTATAGCCGATGCCGCTTCCGATGCCGCAATTCCGCCGGCAGAGCCGGCATATACGGAAGTCGAAGGCGCGCCTAAAGCCAGCATGGAAACAATATCCAGTTCCGAAAGCGGAGGCGTCGATGAAAGATTAACGTTAAAGTTTGACAGCGAGCCGTTTGCATTCATTCTTATAATGTATTGATTTATATGGGTTGCCGCCGCTATGTCGAAAGAAGGGTTTATTCTGTACTGGTTATTAAAATCTAAATTTGCGTAAGACAGCTTAAATTTTGTTCCCCTGAAATATATTTCTCCTTCTTCGGCATTTGCCGTTCCCATTATAATCGGGTCATAGAGCGTTCCGATAAGATGCAGCCTCGTGCTGAAATCCGTATCGACAATATTATTTTTAATCGCGATTCCTTTATTTGACGTTATTCTAATATTTAACTTAGGGTTGATGGTTCCTTTTCTAACGGAAGGCCTAGCGACATTATAATTTTTATAGCTTAAAAGAAACGACGAAAGATCTATTTTTTTATCGTACAAAGCCTTTTTTATATCTATATCCCCGTATAAAACAGGGTTATCCGCATTGCCGGAATATCCTATCTTTCCGTTCATTTTTGCGTAAAAATAGTTAGATTCCCTGTAAATAGCCGAATTAAAATCAGTTTCTATGCCGTAGTAAGACGGCATAAAGTTATGCAGTCTTACGATTCCATGGGCGGAAAAAATACCGTTAAGCATTCTAAATCTTGCCCTTTCGAGTAAAACCATATTATTATTGAATGTAAGTCTGGCAAAAATTCTTGAAGCGGCAAAGGATGAATAGACGGATGGTTCGATAAGTCCTCTATTGATATCGGCAAAGCCGTATATTTGGGGAGCGGCAAACGGTCCGAAAACAACTGCGGAAGCGGTTATGAATCCCGACGAATTCATTATTTTATCCGATAAAATTCCTAGAACCCATAAATCAGTTTTGTCGTTTAATATAATATGGTATTTTTTCCGGGTAATATATCCTCTAAGCTGGACGTAATTGTTGCCGCCGGTCAGCTTAAATCCGCTGAATTCCAAAGTTCCGTCTATATAAGATATTTTGATATCTTTAACATTTTTTAAGAAAAAAGGTCCGTGCCTTAAAAAAACATAATTTAATTTCGAAAAAATATATGAATTTTTAACATCGGATAGCTTACCGTTCCCTAAAACGCTCCCCGATAATTCAAACAAAGTTTTGCGGTAATTAACGCTTAACGAATTTATATCCGTTATAAAATTATACGGATAGCCTTTTTTAAGCAAAATAACCGCTTTTGTTTTTAAAGCGTTTTTTAAAGCGGAAAAATTTAAAGTCATTTTGCCGCTTGACGAATAGGCGCCGACGTCCGCGTTTCCCAGTAAATAATCGTTTACGTATGCGTTATCTATCGCGGCATTCCCTGAAATATTAGGCAGATTGAACGAGCCGCCTATATGCAGATTGACGGCGGCGGTTCCTTTTACATGATACTTTTTCATCGGCTTAAAATTTAAATTAGCCAGATTAATACGGTTTGAGATTAGCCTGAGGTCGTAGTTATTATTATTGCGTCCGAAATTCAAACTTCCGTAGCCGCTAAAAATTGCGCCGCCGTAGAAACCGTCTAGTTTTTTGATATTCAAAGCGCTTTTGGTAAGCAAAAATACAAAATTAACTCCGGAAACGTATTGATTGTATATTTCGACTTTTTTAGAATTTGCCGCTACTTTAAAAACAGGATTTTTAAGTTCTCCCGAAATCGTTCCGTTAGAATTGAAAGCCAAAGAAAGCGGTGTCGAAGGCTTTTCGGAAATTAAATGAATATTTGCCGCATTAAAATTTCCGTTTATATATTCTTTTTTTGAATTTTTATTCTCGAATATTTCTCCGCTGAAATCAAACGTTCCGTTTTTATTAAATTTAGCGCTTTTTTCTTTTAAACGTACGTTTTTAAATAAAACCTTTCCGCTTCCGGTAATATCGACGTCGGCGTTTCCTTTATATAAACTTAGAAATTTATTGATATAAAGGCTCGTAAATCTGTTTCTGAAACCGAAAGATATATTATTAAAATCCCCGCTTATATTTCCGTCTATAACCCCACTGCCTGAAGGCTCGAAATACCTGCTTTTGTATTTTTCTATTAAACTTACGGAGGGCAGTTCGCTATACTTTGAACGAAAACCGATGCTTAAATAGTTCTTATCGTAATTTATTTTTCCTTCGGCGGAGCCTTTTATCGTCCTTGAAAAAATATGGATATTTTTTAATAAAACATATTTATCGTTTATTAATGCCGCCCCTCTAACCAGAATCTTATTTCTATAATTAATATAATATACCGTCCTGCCGCCACCGGCGTTTCTAAATTTAATCTGCTGGACGGGCTTATCCAGTTCTATTTTTTCGATATTTCCGACATAAAAATTTCTGCCTAAATGCAGGAAAGTAGCGATGTTTCCGTTTGCGATACCTTTAAGCTGAGGGATTTTCTCGGCATCGTAAAAATCTATGAGTTTACCGACGTCGATATTTTTTAAAACCGATTTAAATTTACCCTCTTTGTCTTTAAGATTAATACTGCCCGCTGATTTTAAATTGCCGTCAAATATGTTTAAATCAATCTTTTTAAAGTTTATAATATTATTTTCGGCCTTGCCGAAATTTCCGGCGCATTCTATGGTTCCGTTATTTATATCTCCGCCCGAAAAGACGACGTTTTTAAGATTAACCGACGCTCCCGCGCTAATTTTTCCGTGAAAATCGCCGGCGGCAGTCAGTTTTGCGCTTAAACGCCCTTTTAACGCGGGCAAAAAGATAAAATTCTTAGAAAGAGAGGATAAGCTGTTTATTTGCAATGAAGTAGCATCGTTAAATTTTTTAACAAATCCCGAAATTTTATTTTTTTGATTTAATTCCAATATGCCGTCCGACACGGCGGAAAGATAAGAATTGCTCAGGCTTATTTTACGGTATTTTATAAAATTACTAAAATAATGGATTTCAACGGCGTCTGATTTAAAGGTCCTCCGCAATTTTAATTTTTTAGACTTTAATAATATATAAGGCATACTATATTTAAAATATATGCCGCTATTGTTATATAAAAACGGTATGGGGTTAGGTTTTTTATAAGCGGTTAAATCAAATTTTTTAAGTTTCAATAAGATACTTTCGTCGGCATCGTTTAAGTTCAAATCGCCTTCCGTTATTTTTAATTTGTCTAAAGACGCCGAAACAAAAGAAGCGGGGCGCTTCTTGAAAAGAGTTTTTATAACCGAATTAATATTCTTATAATTATTGATTTGTTCATTTTTTATTAAAATATTAATATAAGGATTTATAATATTAATTTTATAAATAATTATTTTTCTTTGGAAAATATTAAACGGACCTAAACTGATATTAATGCGTTTGATTTTTGCGAAATTTTTAATGTCTAAACCGTAAAGCCTGATTTGAGGGGAAAAAATAGAAAATTTTAATTTTTTTATCGTTACCCGTTTTTTTAGAACTACGGAAATATATGAGGATAAATAATTTTTGGCTTTTGAAGCAAAATACGGCGATGTAATAAATAAAACGGCGCTTGCGGAAATTACGGCCGCAAACAGTAATAAAATTAATAAATAAACTTTAATTCTCTTTTCATATTTTTTCATCTATAAATTTATAGCCTACGCCTCTTATAGTTTCTATAAATCTAACCGATTCGTCTATCTCGATATTCGATCTCAATCTTCTGATGTGGACATCTACCGTTCTCGGTTCGACGAACGAATTATTTCCCCAAACATTATCGAGCAGTTTTTCCCGTGAAAAAACATCCCCCGCATAAGTCATTAAAAAGATAAGAATTTTAAATTCTATGGGGCTGAGTTTTATCTCGGTATTTTTTACCGTTACGCTGTGCTTATTAATGTTCGCGCTTATATTTTTAAACATATACCCGTCTGCGATTGCTCCGTGTTTATTATTAATTTGAACGGGGGGTATTCTTTTTAAAATAGCGCGGACGCGCGCCAGAAGTTCATTTACGGAAAAAGGCTTGATAATATAATCTTCGGCGCCGGCTTCAAAACCTAATATTTTATCTACTTCTTCCTGTTTTGCCGATAAAAATATAACCGGAACGCCGGACAAACGGGAGTTTTGCTTCATTCTTTTGCAAACTTCGTAACCGTTAATATCGGGGAGCATGAGGTCGAGAATTATAATATCGGGCTTAACGACTTCGGCAATTTTAATGCCGTCGAATCCGTTAAATGCAAATTCTACATTATAACCTTCCTTGGCAAGGTTATATTTTAAAAGTTCTACGAGATCGGATTCATCGTCTATGACAAGAATATTAACTCTGCTCATAATAAATAATACAACATAAAAATCCGATTCTGTCAAGAATTTTAAGCATCCCGAATCCCGATTTAGAAATTTTTATATATGAATTACCTGAATTACTTAATAATGTCATTGCGGGCGAACTATTCCGTCATTGCGAGCGCACTATTTAGTCATTGCGAGCGTAGCGAAGCAATCTCGCTTTAGATTGGTTAGCTACGCTGGACTTCGTCCGTCCCATCTTTGCCTGCATAAAACCGTTGGTTTTATAAACGCAGTCAAAGATATGCTCGCAATGACGGATTCTATCAATGACGGGATATTGGGATT
>JAJXXD010000029.1 GCA_021781285.1 bacterium
GAAAACCGGCTTGGCATTAATATCTAATCCTGATTTATACCCGAACATATTATATACGTCTTTAGCCATTTTTTCGTTAATCAACATCAGCGGAATGTTTACCGGACAGGCTCTTTCGCATTCGCCGCAACCTATGCATCTTCCGGAAAGATGGTAAGCCCTTATAAGATTCCACTGGGCATTGCCTGTTTCTTCCGAATTAGTGTCTATCCACTGAGGCATATTTTTTTCGACTATGCATCTGGAACAATAGCACAGCGGGCATGCCTGTCTGCAGGCATAACATTTGATGCATTTGTCGAATTCTTGAGCCCAAAAAGCATTTTTCTCTTCCGCGCTCATAGATTCGAGCTTTTCTATTCCCGCATAAGGTTTAACGTTTCCCGACAAAACAAGTTTAGGCTCTTCCGACTCTGCAAGAAAATCGTACAGTACCGGAATATGCTCTTCGCATATAAGGCATTTGTCGTAAACGGTAGATTCAGAAACATTTGTTTCGCCTTTATCGGCAAGGTTCTGCTTTATTACGCCGTTGCATTCCACCCCGATAATTTTTATATTATCTCTGGAAATCTGATATTCCTGAATTAAGGCGTTAACCGCCTTCTCGTCACAGCCTTTAACGATTATGCCTATTTTCCCGAACTTTTTGACTTCCGGCTTTTTTAAGAACACCGCAAGGTCCTGAACGGCATGAGAACTGAAAGAAAGCTTTCCGGCTTCTTCCGCCTTTGTAATAAAAAGAGGCCTCATCCTGTAAGGGTTAGAACCATTGGTATAGCCTATTATCAGGCTGACCTCTCCGCTTTCTAAAAGGTCTTTTGCAATTTTTTGCAGTTTTTCGTCGGTCTTTGTATTTGCCATAAATATATCCTTTATTTTTTTGTAAATATATCGGTTGATTTGCCGGGCAGAGATTTAATTTTATCGGTAAATTCGTTTATTATAGAAACCCATTTGTTGCCCTCGGAAGCACTTACCCATGAAAACTCGACCCTGTCTAAATCGACTCCGAGATATCCGAGCAAATCCCTGAACGTCGCATATTTTCTTCTTGAATGGTAATTACCGCTCGTATAATGGCAGTCTCCCGGGTGGCATCCCGAAACCAAAACTCCTTTTGCCCCTTTTTTAAACGCTTCTACTATAAAAAGAGGGTCTATCCTTCCGGTGCATGGAAGCTTTATAACTCTGACATTGTCGGAATACTTCATTCTGCTTGTTCCCGCAAGGTCTGCTCCGCTGTATGTACACCAGTTGCAGACAAACGCTATTATTCTAGGGTCGCCGGAGTTACCACTCTCAATTTTTACATCGGTATGGTTTTGGCTTTCTTTTTTTACATCTTTATCTTCCATTTCCGAAAGACTCCTTCTTTTACATTATTATGATTATGATTCTGCTTTTTATATCGCCAAAGCCTTTATTTCCGCGTATATCTGGTCGTCCATAAATCCTTTAACGTCGATAGACTTAGAGAAACAGGCGTTTACGCATGCCCCGCATCCGGTGCAAAGTCCGGGATTAACGTTAGCTACGACCTTTACGAGTTTTCCGCTCCTGTCTTTGATTTCTTTTCTGCTTATAGCATTGTAAGCGCAGACTCTCTGGCAGTAAAAACATGCAACGCACGTCGCTTCGTTGACGCCGGCTATAGTTCCTTCGACCTCGTATTCATTCTTTGAAAAAAGCCCTAATATTTTAGAAGCGGCGGCCGATCCGGAAACAACTGATTCCGGAATATCTCTTGGTCCCTGCGCCATACCTGCAAGAAAAATGCCGGCAGTAGAAGACTCCGCCGGACGCAGTTTAGGATGCGATTCCGTAAAAAATCCATATTTATCATAAGATATTCCGAGCATCTGCGCAAGTTTGTCGGAGCCTTTTTTCGGTATTACGCCGGTAGCAAGAACGACCATATCGGCCGCAATTTCTACCTGATTTCCAGAAAGAGTATCTGCGCCTTTAACGATAAGTTTTCCTTCGTCTTCATATATTTTTGATACCCTGCCCCTTAAGTAAATTGCGCCGTCCTGCTCCATAGTGCTTCTGACGAACTCCTCATACCCCTTGCTAGTCGATCTTATATCTATATAAAAAACATAGCTCTGGGAACCGTGAACCTTGTGGGCAAATAACTTAGCATGTTTTGCGGTGTACATACAGCACACTTTTGAACAATAAGGAACGCCTTTTTCCGGATCCCTCGAACCTACGCACTGAACAAAGACGATAGTCTGCGGGGTTTTACCATCGGAAGGTCTTTTAATGACGCCTTCCGTAGGACCTGAAGCGGACAGAATCCTTTCAAACTGCAAACCGGATATAACGTCTTTATATTTTCCGTATCCGTATTCTCCGTACATTGAGGTATCCATAAGGTCGTATCCGGTAGATGCGACGATTGCTCCCACAGTTTCTTCTATAATTTCATCCTGCAAATCGAAATTTATACACTTGGGACCGCATGCATCGTAACATTTCTGGCATTTTCCGCCCTTTTTAAAGTGGAGGCAGACAGACCTGTCCAATACCGGAACAAGCGGAACCGCCTGTGGAAACGGAACGTATATTGCCGTCCTTTCGGAAAGGTTCACATTGAATTCGCTTTTGATGTTTTTATGCATCGGACAGGCATTCCAGCATTCACCGCATCCGGTGCAGTCTTTTTCGACGACGCTTCTTGCCTTTTTCTTTATTTTAACCTTAAAATTTCCGATATAACCCGAAATATCTTCAACTTCGGAATAAGTGTATAATTTTATATTTGGATGCTGGTTTGCTTCGACCATTTTAGGCGTCATTATACAACTTGAACAGTCAAGGGTGGGGAAAGTTTCGTCAAGCTGTATCATCTTTCCGCCTATCGAAGGTTCTTTTTCCACAAGTATAACTTCTACTCCCCCGTTTGCAATATCGAGAGCCGCCTGTATTCCGGCTATTCCGCCGCCGATAACTAAAGCTTTTTTATTTAAAGGAACTCTGACGTCTTCGATAGGCTTGTCTCTTTTTACCTTCTCGACCATCATTTTCATTAAATCTACGGCTTTTGCGGTTGCCCTTTCTTTATCTTCGTGAACCCATGAAACCTGCTCCCTGATATTGGCTATCTCGACAAAATACGGATTTAAACCTTCCTTTGCGGCGGCCTTTCTGAACGTATTTTCGTGCATATGGGGCGAGCATGCCGCAAGAACTATGCCCGTTAAATTCTTTTCTTTTATTATATTTCTCAAGCTATTTTGACCCGGGTCGGAACACATATATTTGTAATCTAATGCGCTGACCACTCCCGGAATTTTAGCGGCTTCTTCCCTGACCTTCTCGACATCGACCGTTCCGGCGATATTGGAACCGCACCAGCAAACAAATACGCCTATTCTTGCCATAATATATACCTCGTATATCGCTCTATTTTTGTTTATATTTCATTTATTGTTGATTGGGTAATCCTTCAATCTTTTTTAAAACCCTGTCTGCGGCAACCATATGTCCGTCTATTGCAAGGTCTTTGGGGGTTATCCCGAAAGAAAGGCCTAACAGCTCCGTTATAAAAAGAACGGGCAATCCAAGTTTTTCGTCATATTTTCTTTCTATTTCCCTCTGCCTTACGTCTAAATTGGAATGGCATAGGGGACATGCAACCACTACAAGGTCGGCTCCGTGTTTTTTAATATCGTAAAGTATGTTGCCCGTCAAAGCCATAACGACGTCCGGTTTGGAAAGCGAGTTAATGGCCCCGCAACATTCCGTTTTAAAGGAATAATCCACCGGTTCGGCTCCCGTAAGCGCAACTAGTTCGTCCATGGTAACCGGATTTTCAGGGTCGTCGAACTTCATAATTTTTGGAGGTCTTACTAACAGACATCCGTAATACGATGCAACCTTAAGACCCGATAAGGGTTTTTTCACCATAGATTTTATTTTGTCTTTGCCCACGACGCCGATAAGAAATTCGAGCATATTGTTAATGCTCATTTCAGCTTTATAAGGCATTTCTAAAGAATCCGTTATTTTCTTTTTAAGGATATCATCGGTTTTTAGTTCATAGTCGGCGCTTTTAAGCCTGTTGGAACAAGCCGCGCATGGCGCAAGAACGGATTCGTATCCGCCGTTTTCAGCTATCGCAAGATTTCTTGCCGGAAGGGCAACGGACAAATTATGATTTATGCTGTGCGCCGCGGAAGCTCCGCAACAGTTCCAGTCCGGTATTTCCTTTACTTCTATGTTTAGGGTCTCGAGTATCTTCAATAAAGATACTTCATATTCGAACGACGTTCCTTTAAGCGAACATCCGGGGTAATATGCTAATTTCATATATTATGGTTTCTCCCGATTACGGATAATTTTAATTTTTACTCGAAATCTTTAAAAATTTTAGCAATTTGATTTAAATCGGCTATTTTTTCTCCGTGCATCTTAAGTTTGCCCTTTTCAAGCATTTTAGGGGCCAAAAACATATCTCTAAAAAGATGCCGCGTCTTTAACTTGTATTTGCCGACAAGCTCAAGTTCGAATATTCTGCCGTTGGACTTGACGTTGTCGAGAAAGACTTCATGAAACATCTGGACTTCTTTTTCTACTTTAGACACGATGCCTTTTTTCTCGGCTATTTCTCTCAGAACGTCCATAATTCCGGTAACCTCGAATCCTTTTGGACAACGGGTGGAACAGGTGTTGCAAGAAACGCACAGCCATATGGTTTTGGAATTCAGCACTTTATCTTCCATTCCGAGTTCCGTCATTTTTATAATCTGGTTTGGCGTATAGTCCATCTCGAAGTTGACGGGACATCCGGCTGAACACTTACCGCATTGATAACATTTCGCCAGCTTGTCGTGCAGCATCGCTTCGACCTGCGCAGCAAAGTTTCGCCTATTTTGTTCGTTTATGACAGTTTTCATATTAATATACCGGGATTATTTTAAATTTGATTTATTATTTAATTATCTATATATATATTTTTATGAATTTTAAAAAACGTCTTATTATTATAATTTATTCATAGTTTTTAGTCAAGAAATTTTAAGTCCCTAATAATGCTTTTATGGTGCGCCCAATAAATCGTAATCCTTTGCTTTTAATATCTTAACGGACATAAAACCTCCGTCGGTTTTATTTGCAAAATTATTTTTTAAACCGCCTGCATAAGTATAAACGCATCCGTCGATATCCGGAGCCTGGAAGTAAGTTCTCAGCTTTGCGGTTTTATTGTTTGTTTCGTCGATTATCGCTTCGTATGTCCGCCCTATATGCTTGGATAATATGTGCGGCATAAGTGTTTTTTGGGTTTCCATTAACAGTTTATATCTTTCCGATTTTGTCTTTGCGTTTACTTTTAAATCATATTTATAAGAAGGGGCGGATCTTTCGTCGGAATATTTAAAAACCCCGAGATTATCGAATTTAACATCTTTAACGAACTCTAAAAGCTCCTCGAAATCTTTATCGGTTTCTCCGGGAAAACCCGCTATCAGAGACGTCCTTAATGCGGCAGGCGGTATTTCTTTTTTCAATTTTTGAATCAAATTTATTATGTCTTTTTTAGTTTCACCGCGCTTCATAAGCTTCAAGATGCGGTCGCTTATATGCTGAACGGGCATATCGATATATTTCAGGATTTTTTCTTCGTTTTTTATCAGGCTTATTAAATCGTCGGTAAATAAAGTTTTTAGCGGATATAAATACATAAGCCTTATCCACTTGATTTCCTTTATTTCGGCAAGCTCCCTTAAAAGCCGGTATAGTCCGTTTTTTATGTTTAGATCGATTCCGTAATAAGAAGTATCCTGAGAAACTATTATAAGTTCTCTTACGCCGGTTGCGGCTAAATATAAGGCTTCGCTTATAATTTCTTCTGCAGGCTTAGACTTATATGCTCCTCTTATCGAAGGAATCGTGCAAAAAGAACAAGTTCTGCCGCACCCCTCGGATATTTTAAGATATGCGGTTCTTTTTAAATTAAAATGCTCCCTTTCAAATTTTTCCGATCCATCAAAATTTTTATTTTTTATTTTTTTACCGGTTATCGAGGCAAGTTCTTCGACTATTTTTCCCTCGTCGAAAGTCGTAAGAAAGATATCGACTTCGGGAAGTTCAGCTTTAAGGGCTTCAATATTGTTGTTTACCATACAGCCGGTTACCGCTATGTATTTAATACCGCCGGACTGTTTTTTCTTTACGGCTTCCATGATTACGCCTATGGATTCTTTTCTTGCCGCCTCGATAAATCCGCAGGTATTAATAACGCAGACATCGCAGTTATCTATATCGGAGGTAAATTTTATATCCGATTTTTCAAGGCGGGTAAACATAGCTTCAGAATCCACCTGATTTTTCGGACATCCTAAACTTATAAGATTAAAACTGAAGGGCATTTATTTTCTAACGAAGGATTTATTTTTTTATATTGACAAATGACTTTAAAGTCATTATCATTATAATTATTATACTTAATTTATTTATATGAATTTATATTTTATTTACAATAAGACTGTATAATTATTTATAATAATATAAAACGGCGGTTAAAGCCAGAAAAAAATGAAAAAATGCGGTCGTAGAAAAAATAAATTCGATTATCTGCTTGCGGCGGCGTTTTGCGTGGCTGTTTCCGTATTTTTAATTGCGGGACTGAACAGCCGCTCTTTTGCAAAAACCGGCGGCGGAATTTCCTACGGCGCGCCCGAAGCCATAACCCTGAAAGACGCCTTGCGGCTTGCCCTTAAACTTTATCCGGGGATATTGACTTCTAAATATTCCTACATTTCATCTATCTATACCAAAAATCAAACGCTTTCTCAATACTATCCTCAAATTTCCGGTACCGCCGGATTCTCAAGAAATTCATTTATGGATGTTAATAATAACGGCGTAATTTCGGGCGGACAGATTTCTAACCAACCGGGAATAAACTATTCCCTAAACGATTACTCTGCAACCTTAAACGCAACATATATGCTTTATTCCTTCGGCTCACGCTATTACAATTATCTTAACGCAAAATACCAGATGAAGGGGGCGAATGCCGGATATAATTATACCGTAAACGGCGACCTCTACAGCGTAATTCTTGACTTTGCCCAATATTTTGCGGATAAGGAATTAATGAATACCGACAAGGAAAATCTTAAAAATGATGAAATTCAGTACAAAGCGGCGGAGGCTTTTTATAGGGTCGGAACGGGAGACCTTTTAGACGCCGAAACCGCAAAGGCAACTATGGAAACGGCAAGAGCGGCTTATATAAACTCCGAATTCAACGTAAAAATTGCAAGACTGGCTCTTTTAAATTCAATCGGACTGCCGCCTTTAAAAAAATACCGTTTTGTAAATACGCTTAAATTCAAACCGTTTAAGAGTAAACTTCAAGGACTAATGAAAACGGCATTAAAATATAATCCTCAGCTAAAACAGGCGGTTTACGCCGTAAAAGCATCGAAAGCTTCTGTTAAAAAAGCGGCAAGCGGGTATTTCCCCTCTTTGAACGCCGATTTTTCATACACGGGACAAAATTCATCGTTTCCCATGAATAGAAATTATTCCGCCGGGCTGTCTGTTTCCATACCTATTTTTAACGGATTTTTGACGCAAAATCAAATAGATTATTCTAAAGCCGTATTAAACAGCAACGTTTGGAATAAAAAACTGACGGAAAATAATCTTGCTTATAATATCTCAAGCGATTATTATGCGATTAATAATCAATATTTAACGGTTAAGGCGCTGAAATCTTCCGAGAAGGCGTCAAAGCTTGCCTATACGCTGGCTTTAAAAAGCTATGAGGTGGGGGTAGGCTCTATGGTCCAGCTCGTTACGGCGAACGCCCAGTATATTTCGTCGGTAACGAGCTATATAAACGGCGAATATACGTATTTTTATCTGAAAGCCAAGCTCTATTCCGACCTCGGCTTAATGGTAGAACATTATATAAAATAAATAAGAACTGGATTAAGGTGAAAAAATGGGTAAAAATAAAAAAATTATTATAATAGTTATTGCCGGGTTGATTTTAATATCTATTGTTTCTTATTTCATAATAAAATCAAAAACAAAAAAGCCGTCTTACGAATTATATGCGGTAAAACCTATTACGATACAGAAATATATCGCTACGACCGGAACCGCAAACCCTATTAACACCATAAACGTCGGTGCTCAGGTATCCGGAATATTTTCAAAACTTTACGTCTGGTATAATTCGACGGTAAAAAAAGGCCAGCTCCTTGCAGAAATAGAACCTACGCCCTTTATCCAAAAAGTTGACCAGGATAAAGCCAACCTTGCATCGGCAGAGGCAAGCGTCCTGAAACAAAAGGCTCTTTTAGCATACGATAATCTTACCTATACAAGAGATAAAAAATTATGGAAAGAAAACCTTATAGCCCATGCGACGGAGCAAAATGCCCACAGCGTTTATCTTCAGGACGTGGCACAGCTTAAATACTTATCCGATGCCGTAAATGCCGGTAAAGCGGCGCTTGCGCAGGACGAAACCAATCTATCTTATACAAAGATATACTCGCCGGTTAACGGTATCATAATAAACGTAAGCGTAGTCGTCGGGCAGACCGTAGCCTCGACTTTTCAAACCCCGAGCCTTTTTACCGTAGGAGAGGATATTACAAAAATGGAAATAGACACTACTACCAACGAAGCGGATCTTGGCGGCATAAAAAAGGGGGATAAAGCGTCGTTTACCGTATATGCCTATCCCGATAAGACGATATGGGGTTACGTCCATAACGTAAGGATAAATCCAACGACGGTTTCCGGGGTCGTAAGCTACAACGTTAC
>JAJXXD010000169.1 GCA_021781285.1 bacterium
GGAATAAAGAGAAGCGACAAATGTGCTCATAATATAATTAGATAATTTAACGGACGTAAATCCGTATTCTTTTGATAATCTTAATTCTGTCTGGGAAAAATCGCCTTCCGGTCCTATAAACATTCCTACAGAAATATCATTTTTCTTAAAATCCAAGCTTTCCAGATAATTTTTTAAAAATAGATCAGCATCGGGATAAGCTATTAATTTTGCGTTAAAATTCTCGGCTGATTTAAAAGCGGCGGCTAAGCCGACAGGTTTGTTTATGACGGTGGAAAAATTTTTTCCGGCAATAATCATGGCGCCTCTGGAAATTTTATCCCATTTCGACAGCTTAGAATTTATTTCTTTTTCATTTTTTAATTTAATAGACCTTTCCGTAATTACCGGAAAAATATTGCTCACGCCGAGTTCGCAGACTCTTGCGATAAGCTGGTCCATTATATGAGACGTAATAAGAGGCAGGAAAAGATAAATTTTAATATTATTTTCTGAATATTTCTTGCTTGATATCAACTCAATATTAATATTTTTCTTGGCAATTTTAAGGATTTTACCGGAATAAACGGTTCCTAATCCGTCGTAAAGTTTAATTTCATCGCCCATCTTTTTGCGAAATGCTTTAATATGGGCGGATATCGATTCCAAAACAATCTCTTTCCCGGGATAACCTTCTATTTTCTCATCTATATAAAATCTATTATGCATTTAAAAACCGATTCTTTTTATATTACAATTTTTCCGGAAACGCTATCCCTGCCGAAAGAACAATCTGTATTCCCTGCTCTACCTTTAAGCCGGTTTCGATTATGTCGTCCTTTTTGGCAATTATATTCATACCTATGTAAAGATGGTTCGTCGGAATATAAACTACCGCGTAATCGTCTTTATTTTCGCCTTTTATTCCGGTTTGGGACGTTAAAAACCCGTATATAAATTTATCGCCGGCATATCTGACCAGCACGAATTTTTTAAACGAACTTTTGCCGGGAGAAAATATGTCCACCCATTGCTTAGTGGATTTATAAAGTAAATTTACCACCGGAATTTTCAGCATAACGTTTTCGTATAAATTAATAACGGCCCTGCCCAGCCAGTTGGTAATAAGAAAACCGGAAGCAAGAATCAGGATGAATAAAAGTATTAATCCGATATCCGGTATATAGATATGGATATACCTCTTTATGAAGATAGAGAAAGGATTAAAAATTCTGTTAACTTCCCTTAAAAGCCACACTATTATAAAAATAGTTATAGCCCCCGGAATTATAATAGTTAATCCGGTGAGGAACCTGCTTCTTATTTTAGCGAAAAAAGATTTGTTCATTAAGTTAATTGGATTTATAAAAAATAAAGCGCTTCCTCTTGCCGCGAAAGCGCTTTAATAAATAAATATTAAAGTTTTTAAGGCTTTTTATTTCAAAGAACCCACGTATGCGGTTAATGCCTTCAGGCCGCCTTTAGATATATGCCCCCTAAGGGCAAATTTAACGCACATTTTATCTTTCATTTTAACGGTCATATGCATATGGTGCATTTTGTCAAATTCCGCCATTTTTTTTGCCGCATTTTTAATCGGCCTGATAACCATTCCCCTTCCATGTAAATTTATATATGTTCCTGCGCTGTAAACATGACAAGTAGCGCATGAAAAACCGTTGGTCCCGATATCCTTAGAATAGAACAGCTTCTTGCCGCGGGCTATTAATTTTGCATTTTTAGACATCATATGGGCATTTGCCGAAGTTAAAATTAAAAAGCTAACCCCAAAAAAAGCCGTTAAAATAGCAAAAACAGCTAAAACAAACTTTTTCATATAACCTCCGCCTTAAAATTAGAAATGAAGCAATTTTTAGACATCTAATATTATAATTATATATCTTAATTAGAATTTTTCAAATAATAAAATATCCTATATCGTTGCAGTATTTTTTAAGAGCATCTTTCCACTGCCTTAGTTCTATATTATAATCCTCTTTAATCTTGGAGTTATTTAATACGCTGTAAACCGGCCTTTTGGCGGGTCTTACGAACTTATCCGAAACCACAGGCACAATTTCGCAATTTGTCCTCTTGAATACGCTTACTATTTCAAGCGCAAATTTATACCATGAAGTATAACCCTCGTTAGTTAAGTGATAAATTTCATTTTTTGAGTTGTCTTTTATAATTATTTCGGATATAGCATAAGCCACGTCTTTAGTATATGTAGGACTTCCGAACTGGTCGTCCACGACCTCTATTTTTTTCTGGCTGTCCGCCGCTTTTAAAATCGTATTCACGAAATTTTTTCCGTTCTTGCCGTATAGCCATGAGGTTCTTAATATTATATAGCTTGCGCCTGATTTTTTTAAAGCCTCCTCTCCTCTGAGTTTTGATAAGCCGTATTCGTTTATCGGGTTAGGCGCGTCGTCTTCGGTATAAGGCGTCTTCTTTGAGCCGTTAAACACGTAATCGGTGCTTATATGTATTATTCTTGAACCTGTATTTAAAGCCGCGTCGGCTAAATTTTGCACTCCTACATTATTAACGGCATCGGCTTTTTCTTTTTCCGTCTCTGCCTCATCCACATTCGTGTACGCGGCACAGTTAATAATATAATCCCGCTTAAAACTGCTCATAACTACGTTAACCGCCTGAGCGTCGGCTATGTCTAAATTCTTGGAATTATAATTCTTAATAAGAAAATTTACCCCTTTAAGAGCGGAATTTACGTCTATGCCGAGCATACCGGTCGAACCGATAAGCGCAATTTTCAACATTATAAAACCTCACCTGTTTTCATACATTTTTTTATAATATTCTTTGTAATCTCCCGATAATATTTCCCGCCACCAGCTTTCGTTTTTTATATACCAGCTTATCGTGGAATCTATGCCTTTTTCTATATCATATTCTGGTAAAAATCCTGTTTCGGCGTTAATTTTGGAAAAGTCCATAGCATATCTTCTGTCATGCCCCTTCCTGTCTTTAACGTGTTTAATCAATGAATGAGGCTTATTAAGCTTATTTAATATATATCTAATTATATCGATATTTTCCGCTTCGGAGTTGCCGCCTATATTATAAGCTTCTCCAAATTTTCCCTTTTCTAAAATTGAGCATATGCCTTTAACGTGGTCGGACACATGTATCCAGTCTCTTACGTTTTTTCCGTCCCCGTATAGAGGTATATCTTTATCATTTAATGCATTGATTATAACTAAAGGCATCAATTTTTCGGGAAATTGGTACGGTCCATAATTATTTGAACACCTCGATATTAAAACAGGCATATTGTAAGTGTGAAAAAACGACATAACAAGCATATCTGCGGCGGCTTTTGAAGCGGAATAAGGACTGCGGGGCGATAACGGCGTTTCTTCGCTGAATTTTCCGGAAGCGCCTAACGAACCGTAAACTTCGTCCGTGGAAATCTGAAGAAATTTCCCGACATTATGTTTCAAGGATAATTCCAGCAGGTTAAGGGTTCCCTCGACATTGGTTTTAATAAAAATTCCGGGGTCGGCGATAGACCTGTCAACATGGGATTCCGCCGCAAAATTAACCACGCAGTCTATCCTATTTTCAAGAAAAACTTTCGACAATGCCGTTTTATCCGCGATATCCGCTTTGTAAAATTTATAATTTGTGGAATAATCCTCAAGGTTTTCAGGGTTTGCGGCGTAGGTTATCTTATCTGCGTTGATTATCTCAACGTCTTTTTGTTTATCTAAAACATGGCGGATAAAATTAGACCCTATAAAACCGAAACCGCCGGTTACAAGATATGTTTTCATAAAAATCAAAAACCTCCAAAATTTGACCGGCTGCTTAAACCGGCGTAA
The DNA here is from genome assembly GCA_021781285.1 of bacterium. GTDB lineage: Bacteria > SZUA-79 > SZUA-79 > Acidulodesulfobacterales > Acidulodesulfobacteraceae > Acidulodesulfobacterium_A. The sequence continues at coordinate 3,828 of JAJXXD010000169.1, forward strand.
TACTTTACAAGCCGTTGTTAAAACCGGGACCGCTCATCGTTAAACCGGACGATCCGGCGTTAGGAGAAATCATATTGCCGAAGCCGTATGTTCCTATGCCTCTCAGTACCAATCCGAAAGAAAACGCCCATTGGTGAAAATAAGGCAGATTCATATAATTGGCGATAAAACCTATACAGCCCGTCTGATAGTTTACGCCGATAGAATTAGATATATCTTTATGTACCGTCAAGTCTATACTTTCGGTCGTATTGATGCTAAAACCGCCGATAATATTTAAATTAGCGGACAAACTGGTATAAGAAAGGGTATTTAAGCCGGTAATTACGGACGATGTCTGCGGAAAAAGATTTAAATTAGTAGAATTAAACATATTTAAAGCCGTGAGATACCCTTGAACATCGTTTATTTCGGTATATCCTATGCCGAAAGAATCTTTTCTGAAATCCGTAATTTGCGAGTTTACATTATAATCGTGAAATATATAGTTATAATCGTCGTAGCTTCCGTTCCCGAAAAAATACAGGTTGGAAATCGGGTGTACTTTGATTCTTGTAATAATATCCGAATTTGCGTTATCGTAATCAAAATAGTTTATCGGATTTATAAAATTGCCTGAAATAGAATGATATTGATAGAGACTGAACCTTAGGAGGTTATTTGCTCCTTTATTTGTATAACCTTCGAGATTAAAATTAAGGCCGTATTTGAATGCGCTTTCCTGCGGAATATAATCCGTCTGGTCTATTAACGGAATGCCGGATTGATTAACCGGCCTGACAAGATTATAATTTACGTAAGGCGTTAAAAAAGCCAAGTAACCGCTATGATTTTTAGAAGAAACGGCGTAATTATTAAACAGGGTCGCATTGTCGTTTAACGAAGCGTAATATACCTGCCTGTTCTTGTCGGTAGAAGAAATATCCGTATATCCGTCCGTAATATTAAAATAACCCGTATCCCTGATTCCTACTCTGGGAGTTATATGGATACCCTTTATAAGGCTCAGCGGCATATATACCTGCGGATATATATCCAATCTTTCATCGTTCAGATATGCGGGACTCCTGAAAACATCGAACGAGGAATGCAAATTAAAATATAAAGGGCTGTTTAAAAAATCTCCGAGTTCCGATTGTCCGTCCAGCGAAAAAGCCGGATATTCGTCAACCGTGGCATAATTCGGAATAAATAAGTTATCTAACCTGAGAAAGTTCATCCTTGCGGAATAGCCGTCAGAATCGTAAGTCGCCGAAAAATTTGAAGACAATCTGTTTTTTGTCATCTGATAAATGCTGGTAGAAAAATCGGCATAAAAAGAATTATCCGATGGAATATTTAAGTTTGTTTTAACCGCCAGATTACCGAAAAAATCCATATTATGCGAAAACAAAAGATACCTTGTTAAATTAGGCGTCATTAAAAAGCTTTTAGGGTTATTTTCTTCATGCATATAAAATCCGTAAATAGAGCCGTGCGAATAAGGATTTAGGCTGTATCTATATTTCAGCGAATTTCCGTAGCCTAAATAACTGTAATAATTGAAATTATAAGTCAAATCCTGAGATCTGCCGAGATCAAAATAATAACCCTCTCCAGCTTGATAACCGGTAAGGGAACTGTATCCCATCGTAGGTATTAAAAGCCCCGAGGATTTCTTATCTTTAATAGGGGTCACCATAATAGGAAAATATAGAATAGGAACATTATGGATATAAAAAATAGAGTTAAAGGAATAGGCATAACTCCCCTCATATATATCCGAGAAAGACGAATACAATTTCCACGAGGGCGGGGTTCTTTTGCACGACGTCAAGTAGCCGTCTTTCACCTGATAAAAACCTTTGCCCTTATGGTAAATTTTATCGCCGTAAACGTAAATGCTTTTATCCAAATAATGTATATGGGAATTATAAATGGTTCCTATTCTGTTTTTTAAATATACTTTGAGTTTTTTAGCTTTAGTAACCGTTCCTTTTGAATTTACGATAACGTTTCCGGTAGCAACGGCATAATCCGTTTTGTAGAAATAAACCACTTTATCAGCTTTTAAGGTAAATTTTTTACGCGTTATTATTACTTTTCCGGTAAAAATATAGGTGTGATTATTCTTATTATAAACTACTTTGTCCGCCAGAATATGTATGGGAATAGTTTCTGATTCCAGCGCATATGAAATTTTAACGTCTAAGACGTTTAAGGAACATAAAACCGCCAAAACGAAGAGGACGAGCGAAATTTTTTTCATGAATTTAAACGCGATCAATTTATAATGGTTTTTTTAAATTCCCCTATGAGATATAAAGAGCCGCAGACAAGTATCGCATCGTCTTTTTTTTTGCTCTCTGCCGCCTTTTCCAAAGCATCTTTTATATTATCTGCCGTAAAAACTTTTTTAAAATAATGATTTTGCAAAGAAAGCTCTTTTAAATCGTTCGCATCCAGCGCTCTGTCGTTATTTAAACCGGCAAATATGATTTCCCCCTCTAAAGCCGAAAGTCTTTTTAAAATTGTTTTATAATCTTTATCCTTCATAACCGCAAAGATAATTATAAAATTTTTTTTCTTAAAAAATTTTTGCAGCGAAATAACAAGATTTTTAATTCCGTCCGGATTATGGGCGCCGTCTAAAACGACATCGCGGTTCTTATACTTGATTATTTCAAAACGTCCCTCATTTTTAAATTTTAATATTCCGCTTCGTACTAAATTATCGTTTAGATTTAATTTCAGGCTCTTTTTGTAATACATATAGAGAATTTCTATAGATAAAAGCCCGAGTTTTAAATTATATTTCTGATACGAAGCAAGGTTAGGTAATTTTATATTTTTTATTTCCGTATTCAGTCCTTTGTAATTATATAAATCGCCCTTTTTGAATAATTTAACGTCGTTCGAAGAAAAATATCCGGCATTTAAACTTAAAGCGTAATTCTTTATTATGCCGGCTATTTTGTTTTTTTTCTCTCCGCAAACGGCAACGGAATTTCTTTTAATTATGCCTGCCTTTTCAAGCGCAATTTTTCTAAGAGAACTGCCCAATATGTCTTCGTGGTCCATAGATATATTGGTAATTACGGACAGAAGCGGCTTCTTTATTATGCCGGTAGCATCCAACCTCCCCCCTAAACCTGTTTCTATAACGGCTACGTCAACCTTTTTTTCGAAAAAATAGAGAAAGCATATCGCCGTAGTTAGCTCAAAAAAAGACGGGGCGCCTAATTTTTTAAAATCATCTTTTTCGGAAATTATTTTATCGAAAAAATTATTCAGCCTTTCCAGGTCGTTATCGCTTATTTTCTCTCCGCCGACAACTATTCTTTCGGAAAAAGTTATTAAATGTGGAGAAGTGTACAGCCCGACATTCAAGCTATGCTCTTCTAAAATATTATAAATAAACCTGCTTACCGACCCTTTTCCGTTTGTTCCGGCTATATGCACCGTTTTTAACTTATCCTGCGGATTACCCGCATACCGCATTAACGCCCTTATTCTTTCAAGACCGAAATTCATGGAAAAACCGTTTAAACCGTATGCCGCATCTAATCTGCTAATCGGCTTACTCATTGGTAAAAAGAAGCAGCAAATTTTTTAAAACATCCTTTAAATCTTTCCTTTCGACTATCATATCTATCATTCCATGTTCCAATAAGTATTCCGACCTTTGAAATCCTTCCGGAAGATTTTGATGGATAGTTTTTTCTATTACCCTTGGACCGGCAAACCCTATAAGCGCCTTAGGCTCTGCAATTATAACGTCGCCTATCGTCGCAAAACTTGCCGATACCCCCCCGGTAGTAGGATCGGTCAGGACAGATATATACGGCATCCCCGTCATGTTAAATTCTGAAACAAGCGCTACGGTTTTAGACATCTGCATAAGAGAATAAATTCCTTCCTGCATTCTTGCACCGCCGGAAGACGAAAAAATTATTACCGGTAACTTATTTTCAATGGCATATTCAAACGTCTTTGCAATTTTTTCCCCCGCAACCCTTCCCATCGAGCCGCCCATAAAATTAAAATCGAAAATGGAAGATGCAACCGTTAGTCCATGTATCTTTCCTTCTCCTGCAACTACCGCATCGGAAAGTCCCGTTTTCTCGGCGTCTTCTTTTAACCTGTCTTTATACTTTTTAGTATCGGTAAAATTTAATATGTCGGTAGGTTTGATATCATGAAAAAGTTCTTTGAAACTGCCTTCATCGAATATTATTTCTATTCTTCTAAGCGCCTTAAGCCTGAAATGATAATTGCATTTTGGACAAACTTCAAGATTTCTTTCCAATTCCTTTTTATATATAATTTCGCTGCAACTCGGGCATTTAATCCATAGCCCTTCCGGTATGGACGGTTTTGCCTGTTCCTTTTTGCCGTTTTTTGATTTAAATAAAAGCATATATTATTATATTTATTTATAAGTTTGATTTTATATCGAATGAAAATTCGGCTATCCTTCGGATTATCGCCGGTTTATCGTTAATGTCGTCCTCTATAAATTGAATTATTTTTGAACCTATTATTACGGCATCCGCGCATTTTCCGATATCTCTTGCCTGTTCTTTGGAAGATATGCCGAAGCCTACCCCCACCGGTATAGAGCTTATCTCCTTAATTTCTTTAACCTTTGATTTAATTGTTTCCGGAAGGCCTTTTCTTGCTCCGGTAACTCCGGTAACGCTGACGTAATATACAAAACCTTTAGCATATGATAATATCCGCTTCATCCTTTCATTGCCCGTCGTAGGGGCTATCAGATAAATCTGGTATATATTTTTATCTTGGATAGATTTTGTTAATTCCGCGCTCTCTTCAGGGGGCAGATCGACGACCAAAATACCGTCTATTCCTGCGTTTTTAGCCCCTTCGGCAAATTTTTCGCCGAGTACGAAAACGGGGTTATAATATGTAAAAAGAATCACCGGAATGTCCCTATAAGCTTTGAGCTTTTTTATAAA